>JACPGG010000044.1 GCA_016182545.1 Ignavibacteriales bacterium | reverse complement strand
ACTCTGTCGGATGTCCACCAGATCATCGAGTTCGGCTGCCTGTCGTATCTGTTCTACATGAAGATAACGGAAAAATATTTCCGGCAGACCGCGACCACCGCCGTGGTCTTCTATGTTATCTTTTGGACATATAACGTCTTCTACTACAATGACCCGGACAGATTCAGCGAGTTGATCAGCATGGTCGCATCGATCATCCTGATACTGATGTCGGTCGCCGTCCTCACGATGCTGTTCCAGACAACGACAACAGCGTTGACCGACAACGCCATCTTCTGGATCGCGGGAGGAACGATCATTTATTATTCAGGCACGATCAGTATATTCACGATGAGCAACACCATCCTGGCAATGGGAATGAAATATTTCGACCTTTTGTGGCACTTCAACTGGACATTGGGGATCATTACCAACATCATATTCGCAAGGAGTTTCAAGTGCAGGACACTTTGAACGACACCATATTGCTGATCATCATTTCGTCGGAGATCCTCATTATCCTTGCCTTCGCGTATGTGTTCGTCCTGTGGAACAGCAACAAGCGCATCATTGCCGAGCACGAATCGAAGATCCTGGATATTAAAAAGGAGGAAGAACGGTACAGGACGCTGTTCGAAAACTCCGTTGCGGGGATGATGAAGTTCAATTATACGACGTGGGAGGTACAGGAAGCGAACCAGACGCTCGTTGCGATGTTCAATTGTTCGACCATCGCACAATTGCAGGAAACATTCAGCAAGTTCCCGTTCGAACAGTTCTATCAGATCGAATCGTCGCTTGCAAAGTACGGCGCGGTCGATGCGGTCGAGATTCAGTATACGGTGCAGGAGAAGATCGTGCGAAGATTTTTATTTTCAGCACGGCGTGAGGGCGAGACCGAGATCGCTCACGGTGTTGTGGTCTACATTACGGCACGTCAGAAGATCGGGTAGACTCGATACCACCTGCTCGGAAGTCGGTCATGGTATGCCTGACTCCCATAATGATGCCGTACGCGGAAAGGATCATGCCGCTCCAGAACATCATTTCACCGAACGAATAACTCCAATCTATCAATCCCCAATCGTTCATCAGGTTCGCCCAGTCATGATGCGTTTTGCTCAAGCCGCCGAGCAGGGGTAGTTGAAGCATCCCGGCATCTTTCACGTAGATGCTCACATCGACGATACTCACCCCGGTAAACACCAACGCCGTATTTTTTAATGACGAGCCCTCCCATTGCGCAACAAAGTACCAGGCAAGGGGTGCAAGAATCTGCATCAACGAGCCCCCCATGATCATCATCGTATTCCCGAAGATACTGAACAACAAATGCCCCGCTTCATGTATGTATAACAGGAGAAGATGAGTGAGCCAGAGAAAGTTCGGCAGGTTAAATTCATTTGTCGGTGTGTAGAGGTTGAACGGAAGCAGAAGAAGAAGATACACTAGGAATGAATAACCTGCGAGCGATGCGATCAGTTTTGCTTTCATGGAGTCAGTTCTGCGTTCCCGTAAGGATGATGTTGAACGTATTTTCTTTATCGATCGCCACATTTCCATTCCCGAGATGTACTTCCAGCACATGTCCGCCATGCAGTCTATCGGCAGAGATGAAATGAAAATGATATCCCGTCGGACTCATTCCCGCATAGAGTGACGGCGTGTAGAATCCGACCATGACGCCGTCGATATCTCCGAACTCAAAGACTGATTGATGTTGAATGACAGCAGTGAACGGCGCGTACGGCTTTGACCGGCTTGCCACACTTCTTGTCTTGATCGACCGGAATGTCCCTTCCACTTTGATCGCGAACAAAGAGGCTGTGTCAGCAAGGAGCGTATCCAGGACCGTACAAAAATCTTTCATGGTACCGATCTCGCCAAGGATCGACGTTCGTTCCGCCTCGAATCGCGTAACGACGGCAAAGGGAGTGGTGATCGAATTGTCAGGTTGTTGCACATTCCCGTCGTAGAGGATCTGGTAGACAGTATCATCGAGAGCGACCAACTCTCCGTTCAATTTGTCGCCGAAATTCCCCCGTTCCTTCAACGCACCGATCGTCACCATTCCGTCATACATGCCGTTCATCAGGTCGCCGTATGTGCTTACCTGATGGATCGTTCCGGAATCAGATCGGAGGTTGGAGGTTGAGCCGCAAGCAAACGAGAGAATAGAGAGAAAAAGGATCGAAAGATTCTGTTTCTTCCACCATGATACGTTGTACAGTATTGGAGCGCTGTTCATTCCAATCAAATAAATATTGTGCCTGAGGTACGACCCCGCCGGGGTCGAATGTTGTTCCGCCGTTTCATTCTCGTAAACGTAGCTTACGTTCACGATCCGCAAAGAATATAATACACGAATCAAATCTTCGTCAAACAACAAGTCCCGCCGGAGCGGGACTTGAATTGTTATTGAACAGGTACTTCCTGTTTTTCCTTCTTGTATGTTTTCTTGCGCTGGACGCTTTTCCGTTTGCGCAGGTACTTCTTTTCGATCTGCTGGTCGTCCGTGATCTTCTTTTCTTCTTCCTCCACGTCCGGATACTCGTAGATCTCATACTTGTAATTGCGCATGATGATCTTGTTGCCGTTCCGTCCGAGCACGTACTGCGGCAGGATCGGGATCTTGCCGCCGCCGCCGGGAGCGTCGATCACGTAGTACGGGATTGCAAGCCCGGATGTATGTCCGCGCAATTTGTCCATGATCTCCAATCCAACACTGACCGGAGTACGGAAATGGTTTGCCCCTTTGGTGATATCTGCCTGATACAAATAGTACGGGCGGACACGCATCTTCAACAACTTGCGCATCAGTTCCAGCATCACGTCAGGATCGTCATTGACTCCCTTCATCAATACTGCCTGGTTGCCGACCGGGATGCCCGCATCGGCAAGCATTGCGCATGCACGTTCCGCCTCCGGCGTACATTCCCACGGATGGTTAAAATGCGTATTGACATACACAGGATGATATTTTTTCAGCATGTTCACCAGATTATCGGTGATTCGCTGCGGAAGGACGCACGGCATCTTTGTGCCGAGACGAATGATCTCCACATGCGGAATTGCTCGCAATCCGGCAACGATCTTTTCCAGCATCACATCGGTCAGCATCAACGGGTCGCCGCCGGAAAGGATCACGTCGCGCACTTCAGGATGTGCTGCGATATAGTCCAATCCTGATTGAATATACTTCATGCTGATCTTGCCGCTGTCTCCCACTTTGCGTTTGCGCGTGCAAAATCGGCAGTACATGGAACACTGGCTTGTCGTCAGGAACAGGACACGATCGGGATAGCGATGCGTGATGCTCGGAACAGGGCTGTGCGCATCCTCGTTCAGCGGATCGTCTGGAAATCCATCCTCTTCCAATTCTTTTGCATCGGGAATGCATTGCAGCCAGATCGGATCGCCCGGATAGCGGATGAGACTGAGATAGTACGGATTGATCCGCGTGTGAAAAAGCGTGTTCAATTTTTCTGCGAGTTCGGGCTCAAAGCCGAACCGATCAACAAGATCTTTACCGCTGTCGACGCTTGCTCTGAGCATTTCTTGCCAGAGTTCCATATAACGTGCACCTTGTGTTGTGAAAGATAGTGAATAACGTAATTTCTACAGATAAAGACCGTAGATGATCAAATCATCATCCGGTTTATAATACTCTTTTATATGCGCCAGTGTCCGGAATCCTTTGCGCTCATAGAACGCTCTGGTCTTATCGTACTTCGGTGTGGAAGAGGTCTCTGCGATCAACAATCTTCCGTTCCGTTGTTTCAATTTTTCCGCTGCTGGTGCGGGTCGTTCAAGTAAATCTCCAACAACTCTACTGCAATATCTATTTCTTCTTTACTGAAAACTTCCGTTGCTATAACGATCGAACGAATCGGTTCAAAATCATTTCGTTCGGTGGTACGAACATTCATCTCTGCTTTCCGAGCGTCGGATGGCGCTCAATGGCATACTCGACGATCTTGCCGACCGTCTCCGTATAACTTAAGCCGTACGTTTTTGCCGAACGGTAGAATCCTGCATCGTCCGACAGATCAGGATTCGGATTCACCTCCAGCACGTACGGTTTATTATTTTTTGATAATCGAATATCGACGCGGGCATAATCCCTGCATCCCATCAACTGGTAGGCGCGCAGCGCGATCTCTTTTATTTTCTCTTCAACGGCGGGACTCAACTGCGCGGGGCACTTTCCCTGCGTTCCGGAGTACTCAACCGTCCCCTCCATCCATTTTGCATCGTACGTAACGATCTTCGGATAAGTGTCAGGCAGACCGGAGAAATCAATTTCGGAGATCGGCAGGACGATCGGCTTCTTGTTTCCGATGATCCCCACATTCAACTCCCGACCGTCGATATATTCTTCAACGATCGCCGGCTCGTTGAACTTCCGCAGGATGTATCCGACACGCTCTTTCAATTCCTGGAATGTGTTCACGACCGATTTATTGTCGATCCCGACGCTCGCATCTTCATTGCTCGGCTTCACAAACATCGGATAGGACAGATCGATGTCATCGGCGATCAATTTCTTGATATCTTTGCAGACAAAGAACTTTGCGGTCGGTATGCCGTTGAATGAGAGGACCTCTTTCGCGCGCGCTTTGTTCAAACATGTTCCCAACGTCATCGGTCCGGCGCCGGTGTATGTGAATCCGAGGAGTTCATAGATCCCGGCAACATGCATCTCATGGATCGCGCTATCCCCCAGACATTCCACCATATTGAAAATGATATCCGGCTGCATCGCTTTTAAGTATGCAAGAAAGCGGTCAAGATCATCCGACATGTTGAAGATCGATGTATCATACCCGAGCGAGATCATAGCCGCCTGAATATCTTCTTTCTCTTCCATCACCCCCACCTCCGACAGATCGATCACTTTGCCGTTCGTTCGCGACTCGTTGATCAATTTAGAATACTGAACGGTCGACATTCCAATCTTCGACGCATATTCTCTCCCCCCGTTTTCTGTCTCGACAGTCGGTTCATTATAGATGATCGCTACATGTATTTTTTTCGACATATCACCTCACATTAGTTCGTAACGTTTGCAGGCAGCATCTAATACAGCATTCAGCATTTGTTCGTAACTGATCCCCGCCATCCTGGCGGCTTTGGGAAAGCAGGAATTATCCTCAGGATTCGGCAAAATTCCCGGTAACGGGTTGATCTCTATGATATTCGGTCTGCCATTTTTATCGAGCCGGACGTCAATTCTGGACCAATCTTTACATCTTAAAAGGTTATACGTTTTTGTGCAAATTTGGGCAATTTCACTTTGCAGCGAATTGTCTATTTTTGCAGGGCAATCGAAGATTTCAAGCGGATTCGACGACTGATCCCAGATCCATTTTGCTTCATAAGAATAGATAGGGTTGACCCCCGTCGGCAGTGAATCGAATTTGATCTCGACGATCGGAAGGACTTTCAGATCATCGCTATTACCAAGCATCGCCACCGTGAATTCCCTCCCGGGAAGAAATTCTTCAACCAGAGCCGGTTCGCCATACTGTTCAACGACCAACTGCACTTGTTTTTTCAATTCTGCATCCGTGTGTACGAGTGAAGAGTTGAAAATACCTTTGCTTGATCCTTCGAACAACGGTTTCACCATAGCCGGTGTTGAGAAATTCAATGATTGAATCTCCGAGAGAGAAGAAACGACGACAAATTTCGGCGTTGGAATACCATAGTACGACAAAATTTCTTTCGCGCGTGACTTATCGAGACAAATTCCGAGCGTCAACGGGTCCGAACCTGTGTACGGAATGTTCAACATGTCGAGGATGGCAGGAATTTGCGCCTCACGGGAGACTCCAAAGCGCCCTTCGGCAATATTGAAGACGATCTCTGGTCGCGACGATTTCAAATTCTCAAATGCGTTGTTGTCGGCTTCGATAAGGGAGACAGAATGGCGAAGGGAGAGTGCATTGCGGACGGTGTGTATCGTTTCGATGGTATCCCACTCTGCGTAGGTGTCAGCGCCGGTTGCCAATTGTATTTGTGTGTGAGTCGTCGTCTGCGTCAGACTCGAAGGTTGAGAATCATTCTCAGCGGTTGAGTTCTCTTCCTTCTTCACATTGTAGACTAAGGCTACATCCATTCAAAAGAGTACCAAAATATTCTTTGGATACCTTTCACTCATTGTTGAACAATTTTTTTCAGAACAAATTCTTCATCAGGTCGTGTGCACATGTTGCATCATAGTTTGTCTGGCGAAGAAGGTCCGGCGATCAGAAATCACTCGAATAACCACTACTAATATACGGAATTATAGAGAGTTGTCAAGTGGTATGACGATATTTCAGTAATAATTTTTCCGGAAGGAGGAACGATGGTACGAAGATTGTGTTGCGGATTTTTTTGCCGGAAAGAAAATATTTAAAAAATAATTTTAGAGTTGTTCGGTTGTGGTTACTTGATGCTCGATGGAGTTCAACAGTGTACTTCGCTCATCATCCGGCACCAATCATCGAGTATCATCCGACCTTCACGACAACCATCGTCATGTCGTCGTGCTGTTGAACATCGCCGATGAATTTTTTAGCATCGTAAACGACAGCATCAACAATTTTTTCAGAGGAAGATTCTTTTTTGTCGGCAACCGATTGCAGCAAGCGTGTTTCGCCGAACTCTTCCCCTTTGTCGTTGCGCGCTTCGGTAAATCCATCGGTGTAGAATACAAGCAAGTCGCCCGAACGCAGTTTGTACTCGCGCTCTTCAAGCACCGCATCGAACACACCGCCGTCGTCCAGACCGAGCGCTACACCTTGTGGGGTGAGAAATTCATGCTTATCATTGCGCAAACCGACGAGGATGACCGGGTTATGCCCGGCACGGGAATAACGGATCGTCTTTGTCGTCAGGTCGATGATCGCATAGAACATGCTGACAAAAGAATTCCGTTCGATCGTTTTGTACATCAATCGATTCACCTTGCTGAGTACGACTTTTGGGGAAACATTTTCTTCTGCGTGTGACTGAAGTATTCCTTTTGTCAATGTCATATAGATGGCGGCAGGAACCCCTTTTCCCGATACATCGCCGATCGCGATCCCGATCTTATTGTCGCTGAGATACACGAAATCATAATAATCGCCCCCCACTTCAAACGCGGGAATGCAGATGCCTGCAATATCAAAACCGATGACATGCGGATTTTCCTTCGGCAGCAGGCTCATTTGCACGCTGCGCGCGATCTCCAATTCTTTCGCCATTCGTTCGCGCTCGCTGATGCGTTTGATATGCGACGGGATCGTATCGACGGAAAAATGAAATTCTTCTTTTCGAACCAATCCGATACCTGCAACTGCAAAAGGAATGACCATACCAACACCGAACAGGATAGTTTCAATCGTGAACGCGTTGCCTGTGGAAAACAGAATCGGTTCAAACATGCCGACAGCGCATACAAGAGAACTGGAAAATATTGAAGCGAGAATTCCATACCGCAAATATGTGATACAGAGTGCTGTGCCGATAAGAAAAAAAATGACGAATTGCCAGCCCGATTGCAGCAATCCGAACGGTACATCCCACAACGATGTTGCCGTAAATGACCACAGCAACGACGAAAGAATAATCCCCCACCATACCGATCTGAATTTTTCTTTCATCCACGAGACAATAAACAGGCGGAATGTAATTTCGGAAATAATTGCGCCGACCGTGGCGCCGACCAAGGTGAATATCGATTGTGAATACGCTTCGGGTACACCTCCGAGCGAAATCGTGAGTATCGATGAATCGGTTGCCACAAGCAGTACGTAATACATTACGGCGATAATGCCGAACAGTCCAAATCCGATACCATATCCCCAGAAGATCGAATATGCAACATTCAACGTGAAGAATTTTCTTTGGATAAGCGAATCGATCCCGGATAATTTCTCCCCCCATCCTTGGCGGGCAGAAGATTCTCCGACGCTCCATGCCGCAAATGTCATCGCAGTAAGGAATCCATAAATGATGAACAGAGTGATCACCAGCAGAAGCAATTTCACGAAGGTCCTGTTCGAATCTCCCATCTGGACCCCGAAACCGATCGACTCATATCCGATGAGAGTGGTGATTGCCGTGATCGAAAATAAAAATGCTGCAATATAGACGGCGGTGCGGATCCCCACCTCACCTTCATGGTATTTCTTCAGGAAGATCGAAATGACAAAAATAACAAGGAAGAAGAGGATGACGTACGAAACAATGGAAAAAACTGCATACGAACTGAACGAGTCGCTGATCCGTTGATTGAAACTTTGCGGCGGCGCGAAATCATTCAGTCGTCAAGAGAATCCCTTTTTGCCCAGAAGAATGTATGATCGGTCCGTCTTGCCTGATTGTTGCTTGTAGTCTTCTTTAAGAAATATTCACTGAGATCGACCGGCACATGGTGTAAGAACCGTTCCGCAACCTTCTGTGCACTGTCGAGCGTCAGCTTTTCGCCTCGCGCCGAATCCTGAATAATGTGGTTGAAACCTGCGATCGTTCCTTTCTGGGTTATCCACACGCGGTACTGGTGAGCCATTCTGCTGGTAGACGTCTGCCCGTCATAGAAGTAGATCATCCAACGATGCGAAACCAAAGAGTCTGCAAGAATAACATCGCGGGTTTTTTTAATGTCGAGATGTTCAACGAGAAATTGGTATGCGGCGGAATTGAAAAGAAAGTTGGACTCGATACTCAAGCCATCGGTAGAATAGCCGACAGATTTCAAAAAATTTTTCGCTTTTGATTCCGCTTCAGACCGTGAAATTCGCAGATCGACAGATGCTTTGGGCGAAATATCGGTACGAACAATGAGGTATGCGGCAAGTCCAAGAAGACCGAGAACAAGTGGGAGGATGAGCGACGTAGACTTGAATGGTTGCATAGTAATGTCCGCCACAGCAGATGTCAGACATCGTGCCCAATGAGAATTTGGAAATAGCCGGTGTTTCTGTTCTTCGATCAGAAGATGTCTGACATCTTCTGATGTTCATACTTCAGTGTAACTACGATGAATAAAAATTTGAGTTGCGCTCTTTACCCGACGCGGACGAAAGATAACAAATCTTTGAATACAAATTCGAATTCTTTCCGGATATTTTTGTGCTCGCTTCTCGCTAGATGAGGATCGCGCTCCACAAGATCGAATGCTTCTCGTCGGGCTGCGTTCAAGATATTTACATCTGTTATGATATTCCACAATTTGAATCCCGGAAGCCCGCTTTGCTTCGTGCCGAAGTACTCACCTGCTCCGCGCAATTCAAGGTCAACCTCGGCGATCTTGAATCCGTCTGTCGTCTCAACCATCGTGTCGAGCCGTTTCTTTGTTGCTGCTATTTCAACCCGAGCTTCGGCACGATTGCTTGATGTTTGAAGTTTTCGGGCTGCATATTTATCGTCCGTCAACAGAATGCAAAAACTCTGTTCCGCTCCCCTTCCCACCCTTCCCCGCAATTGATGCAACTGCGACAATCCGAACCGCTCGCTGTTTTCAATGATCATGATCGTAGCATTCGACACATCTATCCCGACCTCAATCACAGTCGTTGCGACAAGAATGTGTATTTTGTTTTGTTTGAATTGCTGCATCAATTCATCCTTCTCGTCAGACGACAATCGACCATGAAGAAGTCCCATCGTGAATTCGGGAAAGATGTCCTGACTCAAATATTCAAATTCCTTCACCGCCGCTTTGAGATCGACCTTTTCGGATTCTTCGATCAACGGATACACGATATACGCCTGCCCTCCTTTTTTAACTTCTGTGCGAACGAAATCAAATATTTTCTTTTTATCCTTCTCGGTTCGTACTGCGGTACGGATCGGCTTGCGGTCTTTTGGAAGTTCGTCAATGACTGAAACATCAAGGTCGCCATAGAGCGTCAGCGACAATGTACGGGGGATCGGAGTTGCGGTCATCACCAGCACATCGGGATTCTGCTTCCCCTTTTCTCTCAGCGTGGCGCGTTGGGCTACACCAAACCGGTGCTGTTCATCGATCACAACAAATCCGAGATTGGCGAACTGCACATGTTCCTGAATCAGCGCATGTGTTCCGACTACGATATGAGCGGTTCCTCTGCGGATATCTTCCATTACATCTTCCCTCAATTTTCGCTTCTGCCCGCCGACCAACAAACGAATACTGACCGGGAGCGTAGACAGGAAGTTTTTGATACTTTGCCAATGCTGTTCCGCAAGGATCTCAGTCGGCACCATCAGCGCACATTGATAGCCGTTTTCAATTGCTGCGAGCATCGCAAATAATGCGACGATCGTCTTTCCGCTCCCCACGTCCCCTTGCAGCAAGCGATTCATCGGCACCGGTTTCTGCATATCGGCAAAGATCTCCTGGATGACACGTTTCTGCGCGTCGGTCAATTCGAACGGAAGTGTTTCCTTTAACTTTGTCGTCAAAGTCCGATTCGACGTACACTGAATTCCCTTCAACTCTCCTTTCAATTCCCGCTTCCGGTACGCCATCAACAACTGGAAGTAAAACAGTTCGTCGAACTTCAGCCGGTTCAGGGCATGATCGCGTTCGGCATACGACTTCGGAAAGTGGATCATCTTTATTGCCGAATGAATATCAAGCAGAGTGTTCCGCTGCAATATCTCTCTTGGAAGGTGTTCGGTCAGCGATGTGAGTTGATTATTGGTCGCAGAACGAAGGATGCGGCGGAAGCCTCGGTTGTCCAGTCCCACATTCCTCAATTCTTCCGACGAAGAATATTTTGGAATGATAGCGCCGGTATGTAATAGTGAGTTCCAATCGGTTTCATCCTCTTCATCTTTCGTCTTTAAACGGTCGAACTCCGGATGGATGAATTGTACGCGATTGTATTTGTCCAATTCCGGAACGGATGAAATGGCGAGTATCTCATCCGTTTCAAACGCTTTTTGATACCACTCGATCCCATTGTAGAAGACACAGGTGAGATAGCCGGTTTCATCTTTCACGGTGAGGAAAAAGATCTTTTTCCGGTTGCGGGTGTATTTCGTTTCGGCGCGGAAGACGGAACCGATCACCGTCACTTCATTTCCCGCTTCAACAAGTTTCGGCAGTTCGTTGATCTTGGTGATACGTGAACGATCAAGACAATCGTATGGAAAGTAGTATAACAGGTCGTGAACAGATTCAATCCCTGCGTTACGGAGCGCTGCGGCACGAACAGGTCCGATTCCTTTGATGTACTGAAGGTCGCTGCTCACCTGTTCACCTATCGTCGCGTCCGTGACTGTTGTTGGAATGCGGGTGGAAGACGATAATAAATACGCTGAGAGGCTGTTTCAATGATCAATGAATCACTCCCTGCTGTCTCTACAGTAGCATGTTCAATTTCTTCTGCGGAAATAACATCAGAAAAAATCGTCAGGCTTAATCCGTTCGCATCGTGCTGTACCAATGTCTCGACAACATTCTTCTTTCCAATCTGCGTTTGACGCGACCGCGGCAGATCGCGGAACGATTTCTGCTGCAACACGATCTGTTCTTCACCCTCTGCCCGTTTAATGCTGATCTTTTTTGTTTGTTGTTCAACACGTTGCGCTTTCATAGCTCTCGATTGTTCACTCATCAAAGATTTCGGTTGTGCATCGGATAAAGTCGTTGGCTTTTGATCTTCGATCATCACCACTTTCCCGATAAGCCAGATGGTCTGTGCGGGAATATTTCCTTTCGGTTTCACCGGCGCGGCGCTCTCAGTAACCTCCAACTTACTTTCGGCGCCACCGGCGCTTTCCGCCAATTCAGCAAACCCTTGCCGTGATGGCGATACGACCTTATCTTCTTTCTTCACGGCTGTACCTTGCGATGCCGCCAGATCACGCTTTTCAGTTGCACTTTTCGAAACAGATTTTTTCTGCATCTTCCCCGCATCTTTCTCCTCTTGAGATTTATCCTCGTCATCGGATTTTGAAGTTTCTTGCGGGGCTTCGGGTTGCTTAAAGACAATCTCTCTGTTGTTGAATTTTTTCGGCGCCTCCATCTCGCTGAACCACACCTGATACACACCAACACCGATTGCAATCACAATTACTGCCGCAGCAAGGCCGATGAACTGGTACCGGAATATTTGCTGCGACTGTTCGCGTCTTAATTTTAATCGCAACCGCGATTTCAGTTGATCGCGCCCGTGCCTGCGGATTCCGGCAGCGAGTTGCAATTCACGCTGCAGTTTGGCTTTGCACGGCTCGCAGTCGGCTATCTCAGCATCCAATCGTTTGCGTTCTTCGTCGGAAACCTGCCCGAGAATATATTTCTCCACAAGTTCGGGATTGTCGGTCCAATATTTTTTTTGTTCATTCATTTATCTGCTCTTACTCTGCGTTTTTTGTCCCCCTTGCACGTTGTTTGCGTCCCGCGCTTTTTTGCGGGATGCGACGATTGTGCGCAGGAGAAGGGGGTGTCCCGCTTTTTGGGACGCGGGAAGTTTATATCCCCATCCCCACCAATATCTCTTCCATTGCTTTTTTGCATTGATACTTCTTCGATTTCGCTGTTTCGGCATTCGCAAACTTCATCTTCTTCGCTATTTCCTCCATTGAACATTCTTCCCAATAAAACAAAAGCAGCAAAGTTTTACACGGTTCTCCGAGTTTCACCAGTGCTGCGGCGATCTGTTTCGACAGTTCACTCTCGACAAGGTCATCGAGAAAAGAGATCGGATCTTCGGGATCATTTACCGTTAAAAATTCGGTTGGTGTCTCACGCTTGGAACGTGCCAATCTCCTGCGCCACATATTTTGTACGGTTGCATAGATGAATGTCGAAAGTTTTGCCGAGTACTCAAATGTCCCCGCATGTACGCGCTCCCATATAACGACAACCGCTTCCTGCAGAAGATCTTCTGCATCCTCATCAGTCCCGTTGTTCCGTGCAACATACGACTGCACCATCCTTCTGTTCGATTCATAGAGCATCACCAACGCCTCTTCATCCCCTTTTTTCATCAGGTCGAGAATTTTGGAATCGGTATTGAAAAATTGCAAGGGAGACTTCATTTACCTTTCACTGATTAATGTCATTAACAGGCAGAAAGTGAATGCTTCAAAGTACAAATAACCACTCACAAATTCCAAAGGAGGAAGTATGAAAAAGATCGTTGTTTCTCTCGCCGTAATGGTGTTTATGGCGGCATCCATCCCCGCTATGGCGCTGCATGTGCCCCCGCCGGTCTTCACATTGGATGGAAAATTGAATTGTCCTGTCATCACCGAGCGTGGCGGCACTGCATACCTTCAACTGACACTTACGACACCGGATATTCTAAAGGACAAAAAACGAAAGCCGATGAATCTCTCCGTTGTGATCGACAGAAGCGGCTCGATGGATGACCAGAATAAAATGGAATTTGCAAAGAAAGCGTTCTCCTCGCTCGTGGATCAATTACAGCCGAATGACATTCTTTCGATCGTAATATATGATGATATCGTTGATATAGTACGTCATGCTTCAAAAGTGGGACGAAACCGAAATTCAATTAAACGACTGATCGATGAAGTATATCCGCGCGGTTCAACGAATCTTGGCGGCGGGTTGGTCGAAGGACTGAAACAAGCAGAGCGATTCGTCGGGAAGGAATATGTCAATCGGGTCGTGCTGCTTTCAGACGGATTGGCGAATGTCGGCGTGACGAATCCGACAGAATTGAACTCCATCGTGCGCAAGTACCGTAACCGATCCATATCTGTCACGACAATGGGTGTGGGACTGGATTACAACGAAAATCTGATGATGGGACTTTCCGAAAGCGGCGGCGGGAATTATTACTTCATCGAGCATCCGAACTCGCTCGCATCGTACGTGCGAAAGGAATTTGAAATAGTCTCTTCCGTACTCGCCCAGAATGCAGCGATCCATTTGAACCTTGGTGACGGTGTGAGTGTGCAGGATGTCGTCGGGTGCGAATTCCGCCCTGAGAGTGAACGGTATATTATTCCGGTCGGTGATCTGTATGCAAACGAAACGCGTGAATTCACAGTTGAACTTTCCATTCCTGCCGGCACTGGAACAAAGACCGTCGCTTCCGGCGAATTGAAATATGAAAGCAATGTCATTATCGCATCCTCACCAAAATTCGCAGCCACAGTGAAATACACGAAGGATTTCGCCGAAGTGGAACGGAACCGCGACATCAAAGCGCAGGCAAAAGCGGATATTGCAGTCTCAGCGCGCAAAGTGGAACAGGCGATGCAGGCACTCGACGCCGGCGATAAGGACGCGGCGGAAATGCAATTGAACGAAGCACGCGAAATGATCAGCAATTCGCCCGCAGCGTCCGCAGCAGGTGCAAGCGGTGAATCGGTCCGCTCACAGATCGGCAAGATCGAATCGTACCAAAAAAGTGCAAAGGAAGATGACGCCAACAAAGCGAAGAAGTCGATTCAGTACGACAATTACAAGACAAGGAAGAATAAATGAATCCAAAAAGTGACCGTCACCTCGAAGGTGACGGTCACTTGATAGTTCCCCACCACCCCTTTATCCACTCCTCCAATGGAGGAGTGGAAAGATAAATTAAAGGAGAACATCATGAAAAACAGAAAGTCTCGTTTTCGCAGGCATGATCCATTTTCTGTTGATCGGCGGAGTTCAACTGTATCTTAATATCACTGATACACCTGATAAAAAAATTACAATCAGAATTATCCGGGATGTTCTTCTTAATCCGCCGCCATTGATATCTGGCCAAACAATTCCACAGGTATCTGTGACTGCATCGTCACATGTATCGGAAGGAGTACCAATCCCTGTACCCGACGCTGAAATTAATCCCGAAGCAACAATCCCGACACAAGACCAGATGAATCAACCCATCATCGGCAGCGATACCGGTGATCCAAATGGAACTGTGTACATTCCGGCAACGACATTTGTCGATCAAGAAACACCTCCGGAATCATTTACTCCTGTTGAAAAACAGCCGGTTCCGGTCTCGCATCCTTCACCGATCTATCCTGAGATTGCGCGGCGTGCCGGCGTTGAGGGAACTGTCTGGGTGAACATGTGGGTAACGAAAGAAGGAAAGGTGAAGCAAGCAGTCGCAATAAAATCGTCGGCAGATATTTTAAATCAGGCAGCGATCGATGCCGCGGTGCAATGGACATTCACTCCCGCGATCATGAACAACGGTCCGGTTGCTGTATGGGTGAGTGTGCCGTTCAGGTTTCAGTTGAATGCGAAATGAGGATTTGTTTTACCGCGAAGATTTTTGTAGGCACGGACGCAAGTCCGTGCTTTATTGTATTGGACGGTCTTGCGACCGTCCCTACAAGACCGGCGATCATGAACAACGGACTGGTTGCTGTTTGAGTGCGCGTGCCGTTCAGGTTTCAGTTGAGTGTGAAGTGATGTTTTTATCCCCTTGCGCACCGATGTGCGTAAAGGAAGGTGGTTAAGGGGATGTAAAACCACAGAGACACAGAGG
>JACPGG010000043.1 GCA_016182545.1 Ignavibacteriales bacterium | reverse complement strand
CTTCGCCGCTGACGAGACCGTGATATGTTGCTACCCTTTTTCCTTCAATGACGTTCGTTGTGGTAATGAGCATGAGTGTTCTCCTGTTTTTGTGATTGCTCAAATATACTGTTCTTTTGTGAAAAAGGTTGCACGGTTTTATAGCATCGCCAAACTTGGTGAAATAAAAAAGGCGTTCACATTTCAGCGAGCGCCTTTCGTAAGAGGTGATATTTTTTGAGATGATTATCGCATCTCATTTATACTGCGGCTTGTCCGATTTTGCAACCACCTCTTCTATGGAAGTGACCGCAATGGTGTCGCCGTACCGCCGTCCTTTGACGATCACCAGAATTCCGCTCTCCTTTTTGGAGTTCCTGACAACTGCCTGCGCTCTGCCGTTGCCTGCCGCATCCAGCTTGAACCATTCGCTGCCGACCAGCAGACTGAATCCGTTGACCGCACCCAAACTGGCTGCGTTTGCTTTCGTGTACTCTGCCGCTTTTTTCTCAACGCTTTGCGGATCTTTTCCGATGTCAGCTGCAGTCCTGCACGTGAGCTCCTGCATCTGCATTTGTGCGGGATCCTGGTTCTGTTTCCCCATTCCCGATTCCTGAGCAATCGCACTTCCATACACCAAAGCAACGATTGCCGCCAGCACTATGTTCCTTTTCATACAACCCTCCTAGAGAATGTTTATAAAACCTATCCGTCCGACGACGATTTAGAGACGGGATGGATAGTTGCGGCAGACGTTGCCGCTTTCCACAAAGATACAGTTGCACTCGAACCGTAAACAAGTTAAATTTTATTAAGAGAAATTTTTCAGAACTTCATTCTTACACTATTATGCTGATGACTTTTTGTCCGCAGAATATCGGTGACGCACAGGACTAATTTCATAACAGATCGGAAATCGTATGAACAAAAAGATGAAAAAAAATATTCTTACGCTATTTGCATTCGCCGCGGCATTTGCGTTCGTCGAATCGTCGGTTGTCGTCTATCTTCGCGCTTTGTACTATCCGGAGGGATTCTACTTCCCACTGAAACTGATATCACAGGATCATCTAGTTGTTGAATTGATACGAGAGGGTGCTACGATCATTATGCTCGTTACGGCGGGAATGATTGCAGGAGAGCATCGATGGGAAAAATTCAGTTATTTCATTTTCACTTTTGCAGTCTGGGATATATTTTACTATGTGTGGCTGAAGGTGTTCCTTGATTGGCCCGTATCGATATTCGATTGGGATATTCTCTTCCTGATACCGATACCGTGGATCGGTCCGATCATCGCACCTGTTCTTATTTCACTTTTCCTGATCACGGCAAGTATTCTTATTCTACTGAAAGAGAGAGGGGTATTCCGACCATCATTGTTTGCATGGTTATCGACGGCTGCGGGGAGTGGATTGATCCTTTATTCGTTTGTGCTGGACACCGATGCAACACTCCGGTTAGCGATTCCGCAGCCGTACCGATATGAGTATTTAGTTACCGCGATGATACTGTACTGCATCGCAAAGTGCGGATTGATGTCCGCACTTTGTAAAATTAAAATATGTGAATTAATGTGCTTTGAATGTTTCCAGTTCGCCGACCGGATTTACGGATGCACCGTTGGTTCCATTCCCGTTCTTCCTGAATCGTGCAAACATACCCGAAGGTCTTTTGAAGAACGCAGGAATTTTTGTCTTCCATTCATCCACTTTCATGTAGACAACAGGAACAAGCAGCAGCGTCAGGAACATTGAACTTGTCAATCCGCCGACAAGCACCCACGCGAGGCCTGTTTTCCACTCACCGCCTGCCGATTTCGATAACGCGATCGGCAGCATACCGAAGATCATCGTCAAAGTGGTCATCAGGATCGGACGAAGCCGGGAGATGCCCGCTTCGATCAGCGCATCGTATGTCGACAATCCTTGTTCAAGTTTTGTCTGATTCGTGCGATCGACAAGCAGAATGGCGTTCTTTGCCACAAGTCCGATAAGCATCAGGAAGCCGAGCATCGAAAAGATACTGAGGGCTTTTCCAGTTACTGCGAGGGCGACAAATGCACCGATGATCGCCATCGGGATCGAGAATAAAACCACGAATGGATAGACGTACGAATCATACAATGCAACCATGATTAAGTAGACGAACAGGATACCGGCTAGCATGGCAAGCCCCATACTTCCGAATCCTTCCTGTTGGTTTTTCTCCTGTCCGAGATAGACAAGAGAGACACCGTTTGGAAGTTTTGTTTTTCCAAGATCGCCTCTGAATTCTTGCACGATTGTTCCCGCAGGACGATTCACGATCTGCGAGTTGACATAGAGAACATTGATTCGATCCTGCCGCTGTAGTTTTGATGGACCGGACGACTGGAAAATATTCGCGAACTGTTTCAGTTCGATCTGCTGCCCGCGGTTGTTCATGAATGTAATGCTGCCCAGATCTGACGTTTGCGATCGGTCGAATTCATCCAGTTGAATCCTGATAGTGTATTCGTTGTTGCCGTCGCGGTATTTTGATTCATCATCACCGGCAAGTGCGACACGCAACGCCGCACCCACTTCCGCGACCGACAGACCGAACTGCGCCATTTTTGCGCGATCGATCTCGACCTGCATTTCAGGTTTTCCCGCTTCCGCTGAGAGCCGCACGTCTGCGGTACCGTCAATTCTTTCCAGGAGATTTTTTACGGTATCTGCACCTGCCTGCACTGCTTTCATTTCAGTCCCCGTCACCGCGATCTGGATCGGCGCCTGGTCTGCCGCACCGAAAATACCGATCGGGCTGACGTAGACTTTCAATCCGGGGATCTCATGGATTTTTTCTTTGATATCAAGTCCGACCTGCGTCGTCGATTTCTTTCGTTCCGTTTTCGGCACGAGCGCGACGTTCAACTGAACGACGTTGTTGCTCGACGTACCGATGAATCCGTCCGCCGACACGCCGACAGTGGTGAATACTTTTTTCACTTCGGGCATTTCCGAGAGGATTTTTTCGACAGCAAGGGACGCTTGGTTTGTCTGCTCGATGTTCGCGCCGGGAGGAAGTTCAACGGTAACGCTGAACTCGCCGCGATCTGTCTGAGAAAAGAACTCAAACCCGATCAGCCCGAGAGCGGGAAGCGTAAATGATCCGAAGAACAATGCGATCGCAATGAATGCGACCCATCGTTTGTGTCCGAGCGACCACTTCAATAATACGAGGTAATGTTCCTGGAATTTATGGTACAGTTTCTCAAATCCAAGGGCAAATTTTCCGAGCAGTGTTCTGTCAGTCAGCCGTTCCACTTTCGCAAAGCGCGACGCGAGGACCGGCGTAATTGTGAACGATACAAAAAGACTCATCAACGTCGAGCCGACAATGACAAGCGCGAATTCACGCATGATATTCCCGACGATCCCGCCGACAAGTGAGAGAGGAAGGAAGACAACGACATCAACCAGTGTGATTGATAATGCCGCAAAGCCGATCTCATTCCGTCCGCGAAGTGAGGCGGCACGTTTTTCTTCTCCCTTTTCAAGATGATGATAGATATTCTCAAGCACCACAATCGAGTCGTCGACAAGAATACCGATCACGAGCGAAAGTCCGAGGAGTGTCATCAGGTTCAGTGAGAATCCCATCGCATAGACGAAGACCATCGTTGAGATAATGGATGAGGGGATGGCGACAAGTACAATGAGCGAATTTCGGAAACTGTGAAGGAACAGCAGCATCACGATCGCAACCATAAAGATCGCCAGCACTAGATCGAACTTGACTGCATTCGCCGCATCGAGCGTAAAATTGGAACTATCCTGAGCGATATCAAACACAATCCCTTCGTCTTTGAAATCGTTTTGGAGCTTGATCAATTCAGCCCGTACCAATGCACTGACATTGACAGCATTCGCATCTGTCTGTTTCAATAATTGAATGCCGACCGATGTAACGCCGTTCACTCTATTCAGCTGCGTGTAGTCCTTCACCCCATCCTGAACTTCTGCAATATCTCCAAGTCGAACATCGCCTCCCTGCCGCGAGCGTGCTACGACGAGGTTTCGAAGATCTTCAATAGAAGAGAACTTCCCGGCAACACGGATAACAAACTGTCCGTCAGAATCTTTGATCTTTCCGGTCGGAAAATCGAGATTCGCATTCTTAATCCCTTGCGTTACCTGAAGAAGTGAGAGTCCGTAATTTTTCAGTTTGTGGATATCGAGATTCACTTTGATTTCCCGCTCTTCGCCGCCGCTTAAAATCACCTGGGCAACACCCGGTACTTTTGATATCCGGGGCTGGACGCGGTCTTTCATGAATTGGTAGAACTGGCGCGAATCCATCTGGCTTGTGACGCCGATGCGCAAGACGGGAACTTCGTCAATGGCGATCTTTGAAAGGGTCGGCTGTTTTGCACCGCTGGGAAGCGTTGCAACGATCTCGCCGACTTTTCGCGTTGCGTCCTGCAACACGATATCCGTTTTAGCGGACTGTTTGAACTCAACGATGATGAGCGACATCCCTTCGAACGATGTTGAGCGGATCGCGTCGATCTTGTCGAGACCGGAAACGGCATCCTCGAGTATTTTTGTGACATTGTTCTCCACTTCGTACGGCGACGCGCCGGGATAGATCGTGCTGATCGTGATGACCGGCGGCGACATTTTCGGGAGCAGTTCGTAATTCAACAGCGAATAGCTGAAGAGTCCCAGTACGCCCAGTACTGTGAAAATAACGACGATGATCGACGGGCGTTTGATTGCTAATTCTGTGAGTGTCATAGAGTATTCTCCTGCATCCTTCCGTTATTGACGCACCGTGACGGCGACGTTATCCTTAAGATTGTTCTGACCGTTGACGACAATGATCTCGCCGGTCGTTATTCCGCTCACCACTTCGACGTTCGTTCCCAATTCTTTTCCGACAACGATGGGACGGATCTTTGCAGTGTTGTTTTCTACAACGTACACTTTCGGTTCTTTCACGCTTCCGACGATCGCTTCGCGCGGAATGACAATGCGCTGGTCGTTTGCGCGCGAGGAAAAGGAAACAGTCCCGAACATTCCCGCTTTTAACGGATGTTTGTTGTCGTTGTTCAATATTACTTCTACGGGATATGTATGCGCTTCATCCGCTTTGACCGAAATGGTGGAGACGCGTCCGTTAAATGTGACACCCGGATAGATATCGGTGGAGACTTCAACAGCATCGCCGATCTTCAGTTTAAAGACATCTTTTTCCGAGACACTGATCTTCACTTTCAACTTTGAAATATCAACCACATTGGCAACCACGGTCGGCTGGGGAGCCCCTTGCAGCATCGCTCCGACATTCACCGGACGTGCCGTGACGATTCCGGAAATCGGTGTCGTGATCTTCGTATCGCGGTATTGGCGGCGCGCGACGATGAACTGCGCTTCTGCACTCTGGAAATTCCATCTCGACTGTTCTATTTGTGATTCGGAAATGGATCCTTCCTTATACAACGATTCGAACCGCTCAAGATCCTTTTTTGCTTTATCGTACGTCATTTTTGCCGTCTTGTATGCCGCTTCTTTCAGTTCGTCGTCAACTTCAACAAGGACCGAACCGGCAGTTTTATAATCGCCGACCTCGGCATTCACTTTTACGATACGTCCGCTTGTTTCCGAAAGAATGACGACATCATTGTTTGCCGTGATCGTACCGACGAGAGAGAAATTCTCAGAGATATTTTGTTTGTTCGCCGTTATGACCGAAACGGAATATGCCGTCGAGATCTTATTGGATGATTGTGCTGTTGATTCTGCTGTGTTTGTCATCAGAATTGCAAAAACAACCCCGACAATCACGACCAGCGTGCTGATGACTGTGAAACGCTTCATAAATATATCTCCCTAATTAGTGGTGTGAAATTAAAAATTATTCGCCGATGGATTTTGATAGCCGTGCGACAGCCAGTTCGTATTCGACGAGCGATTGCGTTTTGTTCAATTGTGCCTGCAGCAGTGCTACTTCCGCATCGAGCAATTCCGAGTTTGGCACGAGCCCTTTTTTGAAGCGATCGTTCATGATGCGGTAATTCTCTTGTGCTTGTGCCACGCCTTGCTCAGCGACGGCGGCACGTTCCTTTGTTTGATTGACGGTGAGGTAGCTCTGTGTTACTTCAAGTGTTACGCCGTCTTTCATCAGCGACAGCCCCTCTTCAGCCTGTGCTACTTGCGCTTGTGCCTGTGTCGTCTGGTGACCTGTTTGGTTCCAGTTCCAGATATCGAATGAGACGGAGAGTGTTACATCCCATGTATCTTTGAATTCATCCTTTGTAGGGAAGATGCGTTGATTTGGGCGGAGATAATTGTAATTCCCGACAAGGTAGATCTGCGGCCACCAGCCGCCGCGAGCGGAGGTGAGTCCCGCTTCGCTTGCTTTCACACGTGCGCTCATTGCAAGGATATCGGGGCGTGAATCGAACGCTCGTTTGACAAGTCCGTCGATGTCCGATTGGGCGGATACGGGCTGTTGCAATAATGAAACAATTTCTATTTGGGTTGAAAGCGGCTGTCCGAGTGTATTGTTCAGTGCGATCATCGCCAGCTTCACATTGTTCGTCGCATCGATCTGGCGGACCTTTGCGTCGGACAATTGCACCTGTACTTTCAACACATCATTCGATGTCAACATTCCCTGTTTGAGAAGATTTTCAGCATCGGTAACATGCGATTGGATCTGCTGTACATTTTCGTCGACAAATTTTTTGAATTCGTTCGCGCGATATAAATTCCAGTAGGCGCTTTTGATATTGTAGATGACATCCGCTCTGTCCTTTTGGAAATCTTGTTTTGTCGCTTCGGAGGAATACTCTGCTGCATCTTCCGCTCCTGAAATTTTCCATCCGGTGAACAACGGCTGCTGTACCGTTGCCTTTAGGGTGTAATTATCGAGCACAGTTGGTGAAAGCGGAAATTTGCCAAATGGAGTCGTCACTTCAGCAGGTGGGATGTCACTTAATCTACTGTATGCACCTTGAAATTTCAACGACGGTAACCCGAGTGTTCCCGTTTCACTTGCTTTTGCTTCCGCCGCCTGCACTTTAAATTGCGACGTTCGCAATGACTTGCTGTTCTCCAAACCAATTTGCACTGCCTGTTCGACCGTTAATGACATCTTCTGTTGTGCGGAACCGAACAGAGTGAGAGAGATCAATACGGCGAGTATTTTCTTGTTTGAACTCATTGTGGTACTTCCTCCTTTGTCACTTTTTCAGTGGTATGTGTAACGTATTTTTCTTTTGCTTCCTGAGTAAAGACTCCGCCGAAGATGATATCGACGATCGCTTCGTATGCTTGCGATGCATTCAGAGGCAGTTTGGATAATGTTTCCGGATTGATGATCGACTGCATCGCGTTGCCGTACATAAGAACAAGTACATCGATATTCACATCTTTCCGGAAGACACCGATCTCCACTCCTTCACGTATCATCGCGGAGAAATCTTCATAGATGCGTTGGTTACGGAATTCATCGACCTCTTTCCACAATGCCGGCATTGTTTTTTGCAGGTCGCTGTAAAACTGCGGTTTCAATTTTCGCATTTCGGATGAAATGAACCCTGTTACATTTTTAATACGCTGCATGAAATCGATCGACTTATCTTGCTGGCAGTGTAAACAGCCGTGATGGACGTGTTGCAATTTTTCCCGCGTGATTTCCTTGATGATATCATCTTTGCTCGGGAAGAATTTGTAAATCGTTTTCTTACTCATTCCCATGCTTTGAGCGAATTCTTCCATTGTTGTTTTGCTGAAGCCGTTCTCAAAAAAATATTGACTGGCGGCTTCAAGTATTCTGGATCTTAATTCTGAATCGGACATTGTTTTATTCCTTGATTCTTTATGGAAACCTGACTCGTTTTTGCAGTTTCCATTTCGCCATAAAAAAATGCAGTGTTTCTGCATAGTGGACGAAATAGTATGGTTTGTATTGTAGGAAACTACATCAGTTTCTACGGTTTCCAATATAAGAATGTTTCATCCTTTTTACAAGATGGTGAACAATTTTTAATAATCGCTGAAAACACTAGAAAATCGTCAAGAATAGAAATTCAAAGAGCAAAAAATTACGATATGAATTTACTTCTTGAAACCGAAAAAGTTGTCTCATTTTCGGTCAATGAGGGGGGATGGTCGGTAAAGAGGAATAATAGGTCAGATTACCATTTCTTAAAAATGAAGTAAGCGGCAGCAATAATGAAAACAAAGCCGACAAGATGATTCCATCTGAATTCTTCCTTCAAATAGTAGACGGAGAAGAATGTGAAAATGATCAGGGTAATGATCTCTTGAATAGTCTTCAATTGAA
This sequence comes from Ignavibacteriales bacterium, assembly GCA_016182545.1. Taxonomy (GTDB): domain Bacteria; phylum Bacteroidota; class Ignavibacteria; order UBA10030; family UBA8401; genus SpSt-333. The sequence goes on along the minus strand of JACPGG010000043.1, from coordinate 9,035 downwards.
CGGCGGTGAATTGACCGTATCCTATCCTGTTCGCAGGCACCATCAGGCAGTATTCCGCAAATGCAATACCCCAACTGATGCCGATCACTTTCCACAAGGGAACGTTGGTGAATTTCAAATGACCATACCACGCAAAGGTCATGAAGATGTTCGACGCAGTCAGGAGAAGAATTGTTACCATAGAGAGATATTTCCTTTCTGAAATTTTCAGCATAAAGTATTGAATTTTCATCAATCAGCCAAATGGCTTGTTTGCAGGTCAATACAATTAGGAGTATATTTTCGCAGTTCATATGCCGAAGAAGAAACATACAGCCCGCATACTTGTTGCCGACGATGAAGTAGATTTTCGCTCCATGTTGCAGGGAATTCTTTCCGGCGAAGGTCATACAGTCGTTACCGCGGAAGATGGATCTGCGGCGATCAATGCGTTGCAGGAGAAGACGTTCGATCTTGCGTTGTTGGATGTGCGTATGCCCCGTGTTGACGGCATTGAAGTGCTCCACTTCATCAAGCAGCAGTATATTGACACGCAGGTCATCATGATCACCGGCGTGAACGACGTGCGGATGGCTGTTGAGTGCATGAAGAACGGGGCGTTCTATTATGTGACGAAACCATACTCCATCGATGAATTGTTTTCGTTGGTAGATCGAGCGCTTGATCAAAAATCACTCGTCATTGAAAATAAAGTGATGAAGAGTGAACTCTCCCGCCTGGCGCAATCATCTCATCTCATCGGTCAGAGTGCTGAATTCATCAAAGTGCTTGAACTCGCCGGCAAGGTAGCGCCGACCGATTCAATTGTCCTCATTGAAGGGGCGAGCGGAACGGGAAAAGAATTGTTCGCAAACCTTCTGCACAAGAATTCCCCTCGTGTTGAAAAACCGTTCGTTGCGTTGAACTGCGCTTCCATCCCCGATACATTGATTGAAAGCGAGATGTTCGGACATGAAAAAGGGGCGTTCACCGATGCACAAGCGATGCGGCAGGGATTGGTCGAGATCGCAAATGGCGGAACTTTGTTTTTAGATGAGATCGGCGAAGTGAGTCCGGTCTTCCAACCAAAACTTCTCCGCTTTATTCAGACCGGCGAGTTCCGCAGGATCGGTGGGAATAAGACACTGAAATCGGATGTACGAATCATTTCTGCCACGAACAAAAATCTCGTTGAAGAGGTAAAGGCAGGAAAGTTCCGCGAAGATCTGCTGTATCGTTTGAATGTTATCACCTTGCGGCTCCCTTCGTTGCAGCAGCGGAAAGATGACATTCCGGTATTGATTGAAAGCATTCTTCTCAGAAAAAACAAAACGAAACAGAAACGAACATTGCATCCCGACGCGTTGCAATCGCTGATGGAATACGACTGGCCCGGCAATATCCGGGAACTGGAAAATGTTTTGGAGCGCGCGATGATTCTGTGTGAAGACGAAACAATCCGTCCGAAAGACCTTGCACTGCCTCAACGTATGATGGGATCGGTCAGTTCAAACGGTGACGGGGGAGGGAAGATCGGTTCGGCAATAACGATCGACGAGTTGGAAAAAGACCATATTGCAGGCGTTCTGGCGAACACAAAATGGAATAAAAATCTTGCCTCGAAAATACTTGGTATTTCCTTGAAGACTCTCTACACAAAGATACAACAGTACAACCTCAAACAAGATTGACGTTACCTCAAACTTTCTTCCAGCGCTATTCTTGCATTTGTTTTTTCATCTCTGTATTTCACGATCAACGGCGTATATAAACTCAATCCGAATTCCATTGCAAACGGCGATTCGATCTTTCTGTTTCCGGCAACGACAACGGAATTTTCGGGGATGATCAGCGAACCGTTCTCTTCGCGTCGTATGATTGTATGGTGAACAAGATCGTACACCGGTGTGGATGCAGTCAAAATAACACCCGATGCGATGACCGATCCCTTTTTAACGATTGTCCCTTCATAAATCCCGCAATTCCCGCCGATCATCACATCGTCTTCAATAATGACCGGCATCGCACCGATCGGCTCAAGCACGCCGCCAATTTGAGCTGCCGCGCTGACGTGTACACGCTTGCCAACCTGTGCACATGAACCGACAAGCGCATGCGAATCGATCATTGTTCCTTCATCCACATAACTGCCGATGTTGATATAAGCGGGAGGCATGACAATGACAGACGGTGCAAGGTACGCCCCTTTGCGGATGGAGGTTCCGCCGGGAACGATCCGTACATTACTTGTTCCATTGAATTGTTTCAGCGGGATCGTGTGCTTGTCGAAATATTGGAATGGGGATGGATCGTCGACAGACTTCAACGTTCCCAGCCAGAAGCCGAGCAGGATTCCTTTCTTTACCCATTCATGTACATGCCACGTCCCGTTTATTTTTTCCGCAGAACGGATCTTCCCGCCGTCGAGCAGTTCAAGGAATTCTGTGAACACTGCTGTGGCGCTGCCGTTGAGCGTTTGTTTCCCGAATTGGGAGAGGATCTCTTTTTGAATATTCTCCGTCATACAGTCTGCTCCAATAAAGATAACTCTTCAAGCACCCGTCGCAGCTTGATGCGATGATCCATCGACATCCTTGTCAGCGGTAAGCGATACACTTCGTTGATCATCCCCATCATTGCAAGTGCAGATTTCACCGGGATCGGATTCGATTCAATGAAGTTACAATTCATCAGGTCGAGTAATTGTTCGTGGATCTCGCGTGCCTGCACAAAGTCGCCTTCACGGCAGAATTGTACCATCCGGGAGAACGCAGAAGGAACTTCATTTGCCACAACAGAAATAACACCGTCCGCACCGAGCGCCATCATCGGCAGCGTTAATGCATCGTCACCGGAGAGAACGACGAAATTGTTCGGGCGATGCCTGAGTATTTCCATCACCTGGGGAATATTTCCCGATGCTTCCTTGATTCCTGCAATACCGGGAAGTTCTGCGAGACGCAATGTCGTCTCCGCATTGATGTTGCTGCCGGTCCGTCCCGGTACGTTGTACACGAACACGGGAATATCGACCGCTTCCGTGATCGCTTTGTAGTGTTCAAAGAAACCTTGCTGTGTCGGTTTGTTGTAATACGGCGCAACGGAAAGAGCTGCGCTTGCACCGATTGCACGCGCATGCTGCGTCAGCGAGATCGCTTCGCGCGTTGAATTACTTCCTGCGCCGACAATGATCGGCACTCTGCCGTTCGCCTGTTCCGCAACAATATCCATTACATGATGATGTTCCGGGTGCGACAACGTTGCGCTCTCGCCGGTCGTGCCGACAGGAACAAGTCCGTTGATCCCGTTGGAGATCTGGAATTCTACAAGGCGACGCAGCGCCTCCGTATCGACTTCACCATCGGGCAGCATCGGTGTGACAAGCGCCGTGGCGGTTCCCCTAAACAAAAAAGTGGAAGACATAATACTCCTGCTGTTATGAATGTTGTAATGATTTTTCAAAGACCAGTTGATCGAACGAATAGACGCCGCGGAATTCCTGTATCAATTCTGCAGCAAGGATTGCGCCCGAAGCAAATCCCGCGCGTGAATGCGCACGGTGGATCAATTCTATCTCATCGGTGTCTGAATGAAAGAGAACGGAATGCGTCCCGAATACTTTCCCGATCCGTGCGCTGGAAATGCCGATCTCATTCGGATTGATCACCGAACCGTTCAATCCATGCTTGAGAACTTTTTTCCGATCCATATGGGAGAGGATTACATTTCCCAGCGTCAACGCTGTTCCGCTCGGTGCATCTCTCTTTTTCGAGTGATGGACTTCATGGATTCCGATATCGTAATTCGGGAATGCATTCATTAATCGTGCTGCGCGGCGGACGATACGGAAGAACATCTGCGCCCCGACGGAGAAATTATTCCCGTACACGAGACTTCCGTTCCGCTCTCGCACCAGTTCGACGATCTCTTTTTTGTGATCTTGCCATCCGGTTGTCCCTTCAACGATAGGGATTTCATGTTCCACAGCGATCTCAATATTCTTACGCACGGCTGCAGCGGTTGAGAAATCAATGAAACAATCGATTGTTGAAAGTACCGGTGAAGAATCCGGCAGCTGGCGAGTGGCTGAAAAGCGTTCGACAATCGTGTGCCCGTGCTGGTGTGCAGCGGTTTCGACCTGACGCCCCATATTGCCGTATCCGATAAGAGCTATGTTCATATGATCCCGTGCTTTAAAGTGAAAAAGGCAGAAAGCACTAAGACTTTCTGCCTTTTTTACGATCGCTAGAGAACATATCCGGTCGAGCAGATTATCGTTAGCGCTTCGATCCGCTATGGCGAACCGACAGTCTGCAGATTCTTTATCTGCAGCCCACGGATGCGATGGAAACTCATGGCAGCCGTTCGGCGGTACTTACTGCTTGAACCTTTTCCGCATGCGTCATCGAGTTGTTCACTCTCAGCATGCGTACTCGTGTGTACCGCTCCTCTAAGACTACTATAAGAAACAAAATTCCGCTTCTGTAGTCAAGAAAAATTTTGTATTTTTATTGTAGATAACCACTAAGACACGAACACAAAAAAACAAAAAAATATTTTTGGTGTCTTGGTGATTTTGTGGTACGATTTTCAACCGGAACTTTTGTTATTGATGAGAGCTAAACTTGCATTAGAGAACGGAACAGTCTTTACCGGAGAACACTTCGGCGCAGAGGGTGAGATCAGCGGTGAAGTTTGTTTCAATACGAGCATCACAGGATATCAGGAGATCCTTACAGATCCGTCGTACGCCGGACAGATCGTGACGATGACGTACACACAGATCGGCAATTATGGTGTGAATTCCGACGATGTGGAATCTGCCAAGCCGCAGGTGAGCGGATTCGTTGTGAAAGAGTATTTTGATTTTCACAGCAACTGGCGGGCGAATATGTCGCTCGGCGAATGGCTAAAGCAGCACAACATTATTGCCATTCAGGGGATCGATACGCGGATGCTGACAAAGATACTTCGCTCTCAGGGCGCCATGCGCGGCATTCTCTCGACAAAAGACTTGAATGATGAATCGCTGGTGAAGAAAGCAAAATCGTCGCCGGAGATGATGGGGCTTGATCTTGCAAAAGATGTCACAACCAAAAAAGAATCACTGGAATTCAGTCGACAAAACTTCATTTGCTCTCCATACGAAGAACGGGGAGAAGAATGACGGACGACTCAAAGTTGCGGTGTTCGATTACGGCGTAAAGCAGAATATTCTCCGCCGCCTCGCAAGTTACGGCTGCGATCTCACTGTTGTTCCGGCCTCATATTCGGCGGAACAAGTGTTGGAAATGAATCCCGACGGAATTTTTCTTTCCAACGGTCCCGGCGACCCGGATGCGGTGAAGTACGCGATCCTCAACATTAAAAAACTGATCGGGAAGAAACCGATCTTCGGTATCTGTCTCGGGCATCAACTGCTCGGACTTGCGCTCGGTGGCAAGACATACAAATTGAAATTCGGGCATCGCGGTGCAAATCACCCGGTCAAGAATTTAAAAACAGGAGAGATTGAAATAACGTCGCAGAATCACGGCTTCGCCGTCGATTGGAAGACGATGGATCAATCGCAGGTAGAACTGACGCACATCAATTTGAATGATCAGACCGTTGAAGGATTCGAGCATAAACATCAGCCGGTCTTCTGCGTGCAATATCATCCCGAAGCATCTCCCGGTCCGCACGATAGCGATTATCTCTTCTCGAAGTTTATGAAGATGATGGAGGAGAATAAAGATTGACAAAAAAAGCCGCTTATAGTGCGGCTTTTTTCATCTTGGAACCAAACGTGCAGAATTACTTTTCCGGCTCTTTCTTTTTCTTCTCAAAGATCTCATCACTCAACCCCTGATTCACTTTGTATTCCGAATAGAAGATATCGACAGTTCCTTTGCGCGGTATGCGGTTCGGGCTGTAGACCCGCTCTGCCAGCGAGTCGAGATTTTGTTCAAAGTCGAACGACGCTTTCATTGCCGAAGGGAGGTAGTATTTTCCGTCAACGGTTGTGTATTCAAAGTTGACGACGACATTCCGCCCTTCTGCGGGAGTTGATTCAAAATGTACGACGACCCAACGAACGGGATCGATCCAAATATAACTTTCGCGCGGCGGGCGTCCTTTTTCCGGTTTTGAAATCAAGCGCAGTTTATGCGTCGTCATCCCGTTCCTTTCCTCTTTCCCGATCAATATACCGTCGAATTTCGAAATCAGGTCCGACGGGTTGATCTCGAACAATTGCTTGGGGATCATCACAAAGTTCTTCGATTCAACATGGATCTTGTTCGGCTGTTTGAAGAAGAGGATCAATCTCATCTCTTTTGCCCTGAATCGTTCCATGTTCGGTTTGATATCCAGAATAACGGAATAATCCTGCACTTTGTCGAAATTGGCTTTCACATTCTGCAGGATTTTTTCGGCAGTCAATTGCTGAGCAGGAAGAGTTGTTGACGCGATGAAAATTAAAAGAACGAATCTCAGAGCTGAAAGCATCGTCATCCCTTTCGTTGTACCATGAATACATTGTAAAGCAGCATCAAGATCGTCGAAGCGAATCCGATTGCCGCGAGTGTGAACCACATCATGTTCGGATTCATGCTCTGCCGTAGATATGTTTCGACCAGCCAGCCCGAAAGCACGCCGGCGACGAACGAACCGATGGCGATCGGAAGAAATGCGAATCCCATGTACGTGCCGACTTGCTCTTTCGGTGCGAGCGATGCGACATATTCATAAAAGCGTGGCGCTTGAATCGATTCGCCGACGGCGAACAAAATCATTGCAAGTACCGCCATCGTCACCGTCGGTGCTGCAACCATCAGCAGCCAGGAAGAACTTGCGATCAGGAATCCGATCGTCATTGCGGTGATGGGGCTGAATCTCATTGCCAGCGCGGTGAGCGGTACGCTGAACAAAATGATCGCCCACGCATCGACGCTCTCAAGAATTTCGAACTGCGGGAATTTCAACACTTCAGTGATGTAGAAGGGGAATGAATAGAATATCTGCCAGAACATGATCCAGAAACCGGAGAAGATCACGAGAAAGAGCATGAACTTTGCATTTTTAAATACGGTCAGCATATCGCGGAATACTTTGCCGAGCGACGACTGTGGTTTTTCGTCGACGGCTTTCGGCGGTTCTTTATAGAAGAACAATGTTCCCGCGAACAACAACAGCGAGGTGAACGACGACATGATCAGTACATATTCGATTCCCAAACCCTCGCGCACTTGCAATGCAAGGATGGGACCGATTGCGCCGCCGAGATTGACGAGCGTATAGTAGATCGAATACCCGAGTGACTGCACTCCGGGATTCGACGTCTTTGCGACAGTTCCGACGATGCACGGTTTGATAAGCGATCCACCGATGGCAGTGAGAATGAGGACAACGTACATGTAGGTTGTTTTTCCGATCGCCGCAGTGATCGTTTGACCGTACTCTAACCCGGCTAATCCGATGAGAAAATATCCGATAGTAAAGAAGGCGAAACATGCGGCAAGTGTTCTTTTGAATCCGTACCGATCGACAAACACACCGGCGATGACCGGGAACGACCATAAAAAGAGAGAGAACGTTCCAGCCATTGTTCCCGCAGTTTGTACATCGAAGCCTGCTTTTGTTGCCAGGTAAACAGTGAGTACCGCTTTCGAACCGTAAAATGCGAATCGTTCGAAAAGCTCGATGACATTGGCAACCCAGAATGTGGGAAGAAAGCCTGTTCGGATATCGGAAATTGTTTTGGCAATGCTCATGCGGTGTCCCGTCATTATGAAAGAATATCTTTCTGTTTAAAAATGATCAACGTCGCTGAATAGAAAACGACACAGTTTGCTCCGAGTGCAAGGGATGAATTCATGATCCGTTCCCAATCGATCGGGTCACGGAATGCCTGCTGCCATATGTTCATGTGAGTTGTGAACAGCCACGGTTTGATCTCTTCGACCGATTCGACCGGCAGGTTGGAGATAATAAGGAAAATAACGATAACGACCATCGTTGTGATGATCGGTCCGATCGCATTTTCGACGATCGACGAGATGAAAAATGCCAGCGATGCGACCACGAACATCGACCACGCAGCAAGCGCATAGGCAAGCAAGAATCGCGAGAAGAGGAGCGATTCAGGAAGGATGGTGATCCCTTCGCGCGGGTCGATCGCTATCAAGTCGCCTGAGCCGAATATCCACAATCCGAGCACAATGGAGAGCAGTGCAATGGCAACAACAAGGGACAACGTGTAGATCAACGTCGTGACATATTTTGCATTCAAGAATCGTGTTCGAGAGACAGGACGGATAAGGACGAGCCGGAATGTTCCCGCAGTCGCTTCGCCGGAGAGTTGATCTCCCGCAACGAGTGCGATCAATGCAGGAACATGGATCCACAATCCATTCATGATGATTTGCGCAATGACCCAGCCGTTGAAGATATTCCCCGTGATAAAGAAATCAGCCTGCAGCGTTCTGAGTTGATACTGGATGAACTTTCCCCCTTCGATCCACATGATCCACATGATGGCGGGGATGAGGACGCCGACTGCAATGAAGCCGATATATGTGCGCCACTTGGCGTATGTTTTAAATAATTCGAGTCGGATGAGGTTGATCATACTTCCAATCTTCAATCATTGTCATTCCGAGTCCCGGTTTACGGGACGAGGAATCTGATGCACTTCTAGATTCCTTGCTTCACCCGATATGACAATTTAATAAGTGTTAAGGTCCTCCCATCGAGGATTCATTGTTGCAACGAGGTTTAATTTTTTCTTCCGAGACCACGTTTTAATTCTTGTTTCGCGTTCAATTGCGTAACGGACATCACTAAACTCTTCAAAGTAAATCAATTTGGTGATTTTGTACCTCTTTGTGAATCCCTCAACAAGCATCGCTTTATACTCTGATACTCTTCGACGTAAATCATTTGTCATTCCAACGTACAAAGTTCCTGAATTGTTTGTCATAATATAGACGAAGTATGTTTTCATACATTAATCTGTTCACTCAGATTTCTCGCTTCGCTCGAAATGGGTATAATAATCATTTAGTGTTGCTGAT
>JACPGG010000032.1:82337-93183 GCA_016182545.1 Ignavibacteriales bacterium | reverse complement strand
GACGTGTTCTCTATTACCGGTCGCGGTACAGTGGGTACGGGTCGCTGCGAACGCGGACGTGCAAAGGTCGGTGACGAAATTGAAATCGTCGGTCTCGGCGCACATAAGAAATCGGTCATTACCGGTGCCGAGATGTTCCGTAAAGAACTCGATGAAGTGCATGCCGGCGACAATGCAGGGTTGCTCCTTCGCGGTATTGAAAAAGAAGAACTCGAACGCGGAATGGTTCTTGCAAAACCCGGTTCCATTACCCCGCACAAAAAATTCACCGCGCAGGTGTACGTATTGAAAAAAGAAGAAGGCGGACGCCACACGCCGTTCGTGAACGGGTATCGCCCTCAGTTCTACTTCCGTACGACCGACGTTACGGGTGTTGTTACATTACCGTCCGGTGTTGAAATGGTTATGCCCGGCGATAACGTCGACAACATGGCGATCGAATTGATCTCCACCATCGCTATGGATGAAGGACTTCGTTTCGCTATCCGCGAAGGCGGACGTACGGTTGGCGCAGGCGTCGTCACGAAGATTGTTGAATAACATTAATTCGTCGTTGAAAGGCGGGTCACAATACATCGTGACCCTTCCCTTCCAAAACGAGGAGAAGAACATTGGCTGGTCAGAAAATACGAATAAAATTACGCTCTTACGATCATAACCTGATCGATAAGTCCGCAGAGAAGATCATCAAGACCGTGAAATCAACCGGTGCAGTTGTCTCCGGTCCCATCCCGCTGCCGACAAAGCGGTCGGTCTTTACGGTGAACAGATCTCCGCACGTTGATAAAAAATCGCGCGAGCAGTTCGAGATCAAAGCACACAAACGGTTGATCGATATTCTATCGTCCGGTTCGAAGACAGTGGATGCACTGATGAAACTCGATCTGCCTGCCGGTGTTGATGTTGAAATCAAAGTGTAAGCATAGTCGGTACCGGAGTACACGCTCCAACGTTAAAAAAAGTTTACGATTGTTCTCAAGGAGAATATACCTGTGAGTGGAATTTTAGGAAAAAAGATTGGCATGACAAGCGTCTACGACGATAACGGCGTCGCAGTACCGTGCACCGTTATTGAAGCAGGACCCTGTTACGTCACTCAAGTTCGCACAAAAGATAAAGACGGCTACGATGCTGTGCAGCTCGGTTACGACGAGAAGGCGGAGCGTTTGGTCAACAAGCCGTTGAAGGGACATTTTGCAAAAGCAGGCGCCAAAGCACTTCGCCTTTTGCGTGAGTTCAGAAACTTCAACGGAATGAAACTTGAACTGGGCCAGGAACTTCGCGTCGATGCTGTCTTCACAAAAGGCGATACGGTCGATGTGACTGCCCGTTCAAAAGGACGCGGCTTTCAAGGCGTCGTCAAGCGTCACCACTTCGGCGGCGTCGGAATGACGACACACGGACAATCGGACCGCGTGCGCGCCCCCGGTTCCATCGGCGGTTCGTCGTATCCTTCACGCGTGTTCAAAGGAATGCGTATGGCGGGAAGAATGGGCTTTGACAACGTGACCGTGAAAAATCTGACTGTGTTGAAAGTGATCCCGGAATCGAATCTGATCCTTGTCAAAGGATCGATCCCCGGCGCAAAGAATACCTACGTCACCATAACGAAATAACTGACTGTAGAAAGCATCCGATATGAAACTCGATGTCCTCAAAAAAGACGGAACGAAGAACGGCGAAACGATAGAGTTGAAGCCGGACATTTTTGAAATTGAACCGAACGATCATGCGATCTATCAGGCGGTCCGTTCATACTGGGCGAATCAACGCCAGGGAACGCACAAAGTAAAAGCGCGGAATGAAGTTCGCGGCGGCGGCAAGAAACCGTTCTCTCAAAAGAAAACAGGACGTGCCCGTCAAGGTACCGGACGCTCGCCGTTGATGCCGGGCGGCGGTTCGATCTTTGGACCGACACCGCATGATTATGTGGTGAAACTTCCGATTAAAGTAAAACGTCTTGCGCGTAAATCCGCATGGTCATATAAAGCGAAAGATGGTCAGATTGTAATTGTGGAAGATTTTTCTCTCGATGCTCCGAAGACGCAGGAGATGGTTTCTATCCTTAAAGCGCTTCAAGTGAACCAGAAAAAAGTTCTTCTGCTGACCTCGGCGACGGATATGAACATGCTGAAATCGGGACGCAATATTCCAACGCTCAACGTACTCGAAGCGGCGAAAGCATCCACATACGACATTCTCAACAACAATGTCGTCGTTTTGACCAAGAGCAGCGTTGATGTCATCAATAAAACATTTGCAAACTAACTGAAGAGCGGCGGACACTATCATGGGTATCTTAATTCAACCATTGCTGACCGAAAAGATGACGGAACTTGCGGCAACTCGCCAGTACGCATTCAGAGTCGATCAGGCTGCAAACAAAATTGAAATTGCTCGGGCGGTAGAAAAGAAATTCAATGTCAACGTCACCAGCGTACGCACGTTGATCGTCAAGGGAAAAATAAAGACACAATTGACCCGGCGCGGACGCGTAGAAGGCAGGAAGGGTGATTGGAAGAAAGCGATCGTCACTCTGAAAGACGGACAAACGATCGATTTTTTGGCAACAGTTTAACAAGAAGAGTAGGATATGGCACTTCGTAAATTAAAACCAACGACACCGGCAACTCGATTCTACTCGATTGCAACGTATGAAGAGATCACAAAGACGAAACCAGAAAAATCTCTTCTCGAGAAGATCACCAAATCCGGCGGACGGAACGGTCACGGTCATGTCACCTCGCGTCATCGCGGAGGGGGACACAAACGGCGCTACCGTGTTATCGATTTCAAGCGCGACAAGAAGAATATCGAAGGGAAGATCGCGTCGATCGAGTACGATCCGAACAGGTCGTGCTACATCGCTTTGGTTCATTATCCCGACGGGGAAAAGAGATACGTCCTTGCTCCTGAAGGATTGAAGGTTGGTGCAAAGATCATTGCGGGCGAAAACATCGAACCGAATCTTGGATATGCACTTCCACTGAAAGCAATTCCTGTCAATACAATGGTGCATAACATTGAATTGAAAGCAGGTAAGGGGGGACAGATTGCACGGAGTGCCGGCAACTACGCAACAGTGCAGGCAAAAGAAGGTCCTTTTGTATTGTTGAAATTCCCTTCCGGCGAATCGCGCAATGTGCATGCAGAGTGCTATGCGACTATCGGTCAGCTCGGCAATCTCGATCATGAAAATATCAGTTTAGGTAAAGCGGGCCGCTCGCGCTGGCTCGGCAAACGTCCGCATACACGCGGTATGGTGATGAACCCTGTCGACCACCCGATGGGCGGCGGTCAGGGAAAATCAAAAGGGGGCGGCGGTTGGCAGCATCCGCGCAGTCCGTGGGGACAGTTGTCAAAAGGTTTGAAGACACGAAAGCATAAGAAGCAATCAAGTAAATACATTGTCAAGCGTCGTAAATAATTTCATTATACCTTGCGAAGGTTTGGAACCTTTGCAAGGTTAGTAAGTTAAAGAGAGCACTATGAGTCGTTCACTCAAAAAAGGTCCATACATCGATTTGCGCTTGCTGCAAAAAGTAGAAGCGCTGAACAAGACAAACAAGAAGCAGGTGATCAAAACCTGGGCGCGAGCATGCACCATCCCGCCGGAGTTTGTCGGACACACGTTCGCCGTGCATAACGGGAACAAGTTCATCCCGGTCTACATCCAGGAAGCGATGGTCGGACACAAACTCGGCGAATTTGCGCCGACGCGTATTTTCCGCGGGCATCCCGGATTGAAATCCGAAGCCGCAGCATAAACAGAAAAATTTTGGAGACGATAGTACATGGAAGCACGAGCAGTCAACCGTTATGTAGGAACATCACCGCGCAAGATGCGGATCGTCATCGATCTCATCCGCGGCAAGTCGGTCGGTGAAGCGATGAACATCCTTCATTTCCAGCCGAAGCATGCGGCGAAAGATGCGGAGAAAGTTCTCCGTTCGGCGGTATCCAATTTTCAGAATAAAGATGCGAATGCCGGCGTCAACACGGACGACCTGTATGTGAAAGAAGTATTCGTGAACGGCGGACCGCAGATGAAACGTATTCTTCCCGCACCGATGGGAAGGGCGTACCGTATGATCAAACGGTCACACCACCTGACAATTATTGTCGATCAACGAAAAACAAAAAAATAATTCAGTTGAGGAGTCACTTTGGGACAAAAAATTAATCCGACAGGATTTCGTTTAGGGATCATCAAGACCTGGGATTCGAACTGGTACGATGATAAGAGTTTTGCAGAAAAATTGCTCGAAGATTACAACGTTCGCAACTATCTCCGCAGCCGACTGAAGAAAGCGGGAGTATCGAAGATCCAGATCGAGCGGACACCGAAGAATGCACGCGTTACCATCCATACATCCCGTCCCGGTGTTGTGATCGGCAAAAGCGGCAAAGAGATCACTCAACTGGAAGAAGAACTGAAGAAGATCACGAACAAAGAAGTAAAGATTCTTATCAACGAGATCAAACGTCCCGAACTTGATGCAGCCCTGGTCGCAGAAAATATTGCAGCGCAGTTGGAAGGACGTATCGCATTCCGCCGCGCAATGAAACAGGCGATCACAGCGGCAATGAGAATGGGTGCTGAAGGAATTCGTGTCAAGTGTGGAGGTCGTTTGGGTGGCGCTGAAATCGCGCGCACGGAACAATATAAAGAAGGACGCATCCCGCTGCACACGCTCCGCGCTGATATCGATTATGCGCATGCAGAAGCGGCGACGATCTACGGAAAGATCGGCGTGAAAGTGTGGATCTGCAAAGGTGAAGTTCTCGAAAAAGTAGGTCGTGCACAATAACTGTTATCGGAGTTTTGAACTATGTTAATGCCAAAAAGAGTAAAGTTTAGAAGAGCACAACGCGGACGGATGAAAGGTGCTGCGACCCGCGGCGCATCGGTTGCATTCGGCGACTACGGACTGAAGGCGATGGAACCGGGTTGGATCTCGGCACGCCAGATCGAAGCGGCGCGTGTTGCATTGACCCGTCTGATGAAACGTGAAGGGAAAGTATGGATCAGGATATTCCCCGATAAACCGGTCTCCAAAAAGCCGGCAGAAACACGTATGGGAAGCGGTAAAGGGGCACCGGAATTCTGGGTTGCGGTCGTAAAACCCGGACGGATCATGTTCGAGGTCGGCGGTATCAAAAAAGAAACGGCTCAGGAAGCATTGACGCTTGCAGCGCATAAACTTCCGATCAAAACACGGTTTGTATCACGTATAGATTTGGTTGCGTAAGGAACGAGACATGAAATCAAACGAACTTCGACAATTGACAGATGACGAACTCGCGAAGCGTATCGAAGAGAATAAAGAGACGCTGGCAACGATGAAATTCCAGAAAGCGACAAGCCAAGTCGAGAGCACGTCAAAATTTACTTTGCTTCGCAAGGACATCGCACGCATGAAAACGATCCTGCGCGAACGACAATTATCCAAACCAAAAATTGCTGCACAGCAATAATTGTTAAGAGGAATGATGGAACAACGTAACAGCCGTAAAACACGTGTCGGGAAAGTCGTCAGCAACAAGATGCAGAAGAGCATCGTTGTCGCCGTCGAGCGCAAAGTGGCGCACCCGCTCTACAAAAAATATTTCAGACGCACGACCAAGTTCTACGTGCATGACGAGAAAAACGAAGCGGCGATCGGCGATACCGTGAAGATCATGGAAACCCGACCGATCAGCAAATTGAAATGCTGGCGCCTGGTCGAGCTCGTAACAAAGGCACAATAAGTTTAAGAGTACCGTTCGGAGACGACTATGATTCAAGAAGAAACCAATTTGGTTGTAGCAGATAATTCAGGAGCAAAAAAAGTCCGGTGTATCCGTGTGCTCGGCGGCCATGACAGGCGCTATGCCTCTGTCGGCGACCTCGTCGTCGTATCGGTAAAGGCAGCAATTCCCGGCGCACAGGTAAAAAAGGGAGAGGTCTCCCGCGCCGTTGTCGTCCGGACGAAGAAAGAGGTCGGGCGCAAGGACGGATCGTATATCCGGTTCGATGAGAATGCTGTTGTGCTCGTGAATGCACAAAATGAACCGCGCGGAACACGTATCTTCGGTCCCGTTGCCCGTGAATTGCGCGAACGTCAATTCATGAAGATCGTTTCACTTGCACCCGAAGTGTTGTAATCAGAAAGAGAGTTTATCATGCACGTTAAAAAGAATGACATTGTAGTAGTGATCGCCGGAAATTCAAAGGGAAAAGAAGGCAAAGTGTTGAAAGTTTTTCCTGAGAATCACAGAGTGATCGTTGAAGGGGTGAACGTTGTAAAACGTCACACACGTCCCAATCAAAAGAACCCGCAGGGGGGCGTCGTTCAAAAAGAAGCTCCGATCAATGCATCCAATGTGATGATCAAAGATCCGAAGAGCGGCGAAGCGACCCGGGTCGGCTATGCACGGACGAAAGACGCGGTCAGCGGAAAGAAAAAAGTGATGCGCGTAGCGCAAAAGAGCGGAGAAATGTTCTAATATTCAATCATGGCATTACGCGAACAACGTGATGCACTAAGGTAAGAGAAGAGTCATGGCAAAAGAGAAGACAAAAAAAGAAGGCAAAGGCGAACAGAAAAAAGTAAGTCACGCCCGTGAAGCGGGTGTGTACCCGCGTCTTGCCGAGAAGTATACAAAAGAGATCATCCCTGCGATGATGAAGCGGTTCAACTACAAGAACGTTATGCAGGTGCCGAAACTGGAGAAGATCTCCGTCAACGTCGGTGTCGGTCAGGCAACGCAGGATGCGAAGCTGCTCGAAACGGCGGTAGCAGAGTTGGAAACGATCACCGGTCAAAAAGCGGCGATCACCAAAGCGAAGAAAGCGATCTCGAATTTTAAGCTGCGGCAGGGTCTCCCGATCGGCGCTCGCACAACGCTGCGCGGACGGATGATGTATGAATTCCTCGATAGGCTCGTAACGCTCGCGATGCCGCAGATCCGCGATTTTCGCGGCGTTTCCGACCGCTCGTTCGACGGGCGCGGCAACTATACGCTCGGCATCAAAGAGCAGATTATTTTTCCGGAGATCGATGCGGACAGGGTGACGAAAATTTCCGGTATGGATGTTACGTTCGTGACCACCGCGAATACAGATATGGAAGCGATGGAGCTGCTGAAATTGTTCGGCATGCCGTTCGTAAAACGAGAACAACCAATAGCAAAAGCTAGCTAAAAGGGAGACTATGGCAAAATTAAGTTCAGTAGCGCGACAACGTCGACGTGAAAAGGTGGTGGCAAAATATGCTGCGAAACGAAAGGAACTGATGGAACAAGGGGACGTTGAAGGACTTCGCAAACTCCCGCGCGACAGCAATCCGAACCGGTTGAAAAACCGCTGCAATCTGACCGGACGCACGCGCGGATACTATCGCAAGTTCGGTCTTTCGCGGTTGATGTTACGCAAACTGGCACACGAAGGAAAAATTCCCGGGCTTGTGAAAGCAAGCTGGTAACGAAATCAGGTCTATGACCTCATAGAGGAGAAAGTTTTACAATGGCTCAATCAGATCCGATAGCAGATTATCTCACCCGTCTTCGCAATGCGATCCAGGCGAAGCACAAGAAAGTTGAAATACCTGCTTCCAACGTCAAGAAAGAGATCACTCGAATTCTTGCAGACAACAAACTGATTACGTCGTATGAAGTGGTCGAAACGGAGAACAAGCAGGGAGCGATCCGCATCGCGCTGAAGTACTTCAACGGCGCGAACGTGATCAAAGGTACCCGCCGTGTCAGCACACCGGGACGCCGTTCCTACCGTGCGGTGACAGATCTTCCACGCGTCAATAACGGACTTGGACTCGCGATCGTTTCGACACCAAAAGGATTGATGTCGGATAAACAAGCACGCAAAGAAAACGTCGGCGGAGAAGTTCTCTGCCTTATTTGGTAAAGGAGTAGAACGTGTCACGTATTGGCAGAAAACCTGTTGTGGTCCCCAGCGGAGTCACAGTGACATCGTCCAACGGTGTTGTGACGGTAAAAGGGAAACTGGGAGAATTGAAAGAGAAACTTCATTCTCGCATCACAGTTGAGGTGAAAGGAAATGAAATTCTCGTACACCGTGTCAGCGATGCACGCCCGGACCGCGCATTGCACGGAACGACCCGCGCGAATATCCAGAATATGGTGAAGGGCGTTACCGAAGGGTTCAGCAAGAAGCTGGAACTGGTCGGTGTCGGGTACAAAGCAGAGATCAAAGGAAAGAACCTTGCGCTCGCACTCGGCTTCTCGCACTCGATCATCTTCCGCGCGCCGGAAACGATCAAGGTCGAAGCACCGACTCAGACGAGCATTCTGGTCTCCGGGTCCGACAGACAATTGGTCGGACTTGTCGCTGCAAAGCTTCGCTCCTTCAAGCAGCCTGAACCGTACAAAGGCAAAGGGGTGAAATACGAAAACGAATATATCCGCCGCAAAGCCGGTAAGACCGCTGCGAGCGCAAAATAATCAATCTGTGAAGTGACTCTATGATAAAGAAAGAATTCAATAAACGACGGCTCCGGATCAAATCGACGATCCGCAAAAAGATCTACGGAACATCGGAGCGCCCGCGGTTTACAGTCTACCGGAGCCTCAACGATATCTACGGACAGATCATCGATGACAATGCAGGCAAGACACTGGTCTCCGTCTCGTCCAACTCAAAGGATGTCAAAGGGGAACTTGCCGCAGCAAAATCGAAAGTTGAACGAAGCACGATCGTCGGAAAAGTACTCGCGAAGAAAGCATTGGAAAAAAATATCAGCGCTGTCGTTTTTGACCGCAACGGGTACCTGTACCACGGACGGGTGAAAGCACTCGCCGACGGTGCACGCGAAGGCGGATTGAAGTTTTAAGGTCGGCGTTAACGCCGACATGCCAGCAGATGATTGTCGTGTCGTCCAATGGCAGGACAGCGGCCTTTGGAGCCGTTAATCCTGGTTCGAATCCAGGCACGACAGCAACAGACAACGAATGTTCAAAACAAAGTGAGGTTTTATCTTGGCACGAATTAAAGCAAGCGAACTTGATCTGAAAGACAAACTGGTGCACATCAACCGCGTCGCAAAAGTGGTGAAGGGTGGTCGTCGTTTCAGTTTCAACGCGATTGTGGTTGTCGGTGACGGGAACGGTCATGTGGGAGTCGGACTCGGTAAAGCGAATGAAGTTGCCGACGCGATCGCAAAAGGTACGGATGATGCGAAAAAGAATGTGGTGAAAGTACCGATCATCAACGGAACGGTGCCGCACGAAGTGCACGGGAAGTACGGGGCAGGGAAAGTATTGCTTCGTCCCGCAGCGCCCGGAACAGGTTTGATCGCCGGAGGGGGTGTGCGTGCGGTGCTCGAACTTGCCGGCGTCAAAGACGTGCTGACCAAGCAAATGGGATCGTCGAATCCTCACAATGTGGTGAAAGCGACACTGAGCGCGTTACTCTCCATGCGCGACGCACGCATGATCGCACAAGAGCGTGGGATTTCTGTTCAAGAACTTTTTCAAAATTAAGGGTGTGAGTGACCATGGCAGCGCCGAAAAAAATTAAGATCACACAGACCAAGAGTATCATCGATACGTTGGCAAAGCATAAAGCGACCATCAAAGCGCTCGGTCTCGGCAGACCGCGCTATTCGGTCGTCCATACGGACACGCCGCAGATCCGCGGTATGATCAACCGGGTCCGCCATCTCGTAAAAGTGGAAGACGTTCAATCATAAATTTATAACAGGATGATGCGAGCTCCGTCTCCGGAGCGTTAGTACCATCAGGAGAAGCAATGGCAGATATCTTAAGCAACTTACAATACGCACAAGGCTCACGAAAGAAGAAGAAGCGCATTGGCCGCGGACAAGGGTCAGGACACGGTGGCACTTCGACACGCGGACATAAAGGACAAGGTTCCCGCTCGGGTTCCGGAATTAAACGCAACTTTGAAGGAGGCCAGATGCCCTTGGTGCGTCGTCTCCCCAAATTCGGTTTTACTCCCGTTCACCGGGTTGAATTTGCAGTGGTGAATGTCAGCATTCTTCAAAAGTTGGTCGATACGAAAAAGATCACGGACGGTACCGTAACGCCGGAAGTATTGTACTCGGTCGGCGCGGTATCGGATAAGAAAGCTCCTGTGAAGATCCTCGGCGACGGCGAATTGAAATCGAAACTGAATGTCACCGCACATAAATTCAGCGCATCCGCAGTTGAAAAGATCACCGCAGCAGGCGGCTCAACGAAAGAACTCGTTGTAGAAAAGCGTGTTGCTCAACAAAAATGAAACTGATCAATGAGTAAGTTTACTGAAAGTTTCCGAAATATTTTCAAGATCGAAGAACTGCGGACACGGCTCTTGTTCACTGCAGGTCTCCTGATCGTTGTCCGTATCGGTTCGCACGTTACGCTTCCCGGCGTTGACGCCGGTGTTCTCGCCGATGCGATGCGCAACCAGGCAAGCAACACGTTGTTCGGTCTCTACGACATGTTTGTCGGCGGCGCGTTCAGCAACGCAGCGATCTTTGCGCTCGGCATCATGCCGTATATCAGCGCATCTATTATTATCCAACTACTCGGTGCGGTCGTTCCGTTCTTCCAGAAGTTGCAGAAGGAAGGCGAAGCGGGACGGAAGAAGATCAATCAGTATACTCGGCTGGGAACTGTCGTCATCTCTCTCTTACAGGCATGGGGCGTCAGTGTGCGGCTGGAAAGTTTGAATGCCAACGGCATCCCGATCGTTCCGGCAGAAGTGCAGGGATTTTTCTTTGCGTTCAGCACGATGATCTTTTTAACATCCGGCACTATGTTCATGATGTGGCTCGGCGAGCAGATCACCGATCGCGGTATCGGCAATGGAATGTCATTGATC
>JACPGG010000032.1:0-82329 GCA_016182545.1 Ignavibacteriales bacterium | reverse complement strand
GGGCGAGCAGATCACTGACCGCGGTATCGGCAACGGTATTTCGTTGATCATTTTCATCGGTATCATCGCACGGTTCCCGCATGCGGTGCTGGATGAATTTCAACTTGTCAGTTCCGGTGCGCGTCCGATCATTATTGAATTGATCATCTGGGGGGCGATGTTGTTGATCGTTGCAGGCGTTGTGATGGTAACACAAGGAACACGCCGCATTCCGGTGCAGTACGCAAAACGTGTTGTCGGTCGAAAAGTGTATGGCGGCGTCACGCAGTACATTCCGATGCGCGTGAACACAGCCGGTGTTATGCCGATCATATTTGCGCAGTCGATCATGTTCATTCCCAGTACAATTTTGACATTCTTTCCCGACAGCGATTTTGTCGGATCGATCGCAGGGTATCTTGAGTATACGTCGATGACGTACTCGTTCTTCTACGGATTGATGATCGTGTTCTTCACATATTTTTACACCGCCATTGCATTCAATCCGGCTGACGTTGCCGATAACATGCAGAAGAACGGCGGATTCATTCCCGGAATTCGTCCGGGCAAACATACGTCGGAATTCATCGACAATATTTTAACGAAGATCACGCTTCCGGGATCGATCTTCCTGGCGATCATCGCCGTGCTGCCGGCATTCATGGTACGGTTCGGCATTACATCGAGTTTTGCATCGTTCTTTGGCGGTACAAGTTTATTGATCTCTGTCGGTGTTGCGCTTGATACACTGCAGCAGATCGAATCGCATCTGTTGATGCGGCACTACGACGGATTCATGAAAAGTGGAAAGATCAAAGGCCGTATCGGTCGTTGATGCGATAGCTGGATGGCGATCTTGATAAAATCGGAACAGGAAATCGGGTTGATGCGTGAGAGTTGCCAGATCGTTGCGGATGTGATCAAACTCGTCAGCACGCAGATAAAACCGGGAGTGACGACGCAGGAGCTGGATGCGCTGGCGGAAGATTACATAAAGAGTTGCGGCGGAGTTCCTGCGTTCAAGGGATATGGTTTTGAAGAGGGGAATCCGTTCCCCGGAACATTGTGCGTATCGGTTGACAGTGAAGTTGTACA
The DNA here is from genome assembly GCA_016182545.1 of Ignavibacteriales bacterium. Classification (GTDB taxonomy): domain Bacteria; phylum Bacteroidota; class Ignavibacteria; order UBA10030; family UBA8401; genus SpSt-333. The sequence continues at coordinate 81,255 of JACPGG010000032.1, read as the reverse complement.
TGGAATACCAGGTAAGCGAGTGTTGAGAGAAGGTGAGATCGTGTCGATCGATGTGGGAGTGAAGAAGAACGGATTTTACGGAGACGGCGCTTTCACGTTTGCTGTCGGCGGAGTTTCGGATGAGAAGAAGCGACTGATGAAAGTGACGAAAGAATCTCTCGACAAAGCGGTGGAACAGGCAGTAGCAGGGAACAGGATCGGCGATATTGCACATGCGGTGCAATCTCATGTTGAAGGGGCGGGATATGCGGTTGTGAGGGATCTGGTAGGACATGCGGTGGGACGGGAATTGCACGAAGACCCGCAAGTACCGAACTACGGAAAACCGAACAAAGGGACGGTGCTGAAGGAAGGGATGACATTGGCGATCGAGCCGATGGTGAACATGGGAACATATGAAGTGCGGACAGCTGCTGATCGATGGACGATCATCACGAAAGACGGAATGCCGTCGGCTCATTTTGAATACACGGTCGTCGTACGAAAAGACAAAGCGGAAATTTTAACGGTCTATAATTAACATGTCCAAACAAGATGCGATCAAAGTTGACGGAGTTATCACGGATACATTACCCAATGCGTCCTTCCGCGTGAAACTCGACAACGGACATGAAATTCTTGCTCATATCTCAGGCAAGATGAGAATGCACTATATCAAGATTCTTGTGGGAGATAAGGTAACGGTGGAACTCTCGCCGTACGATTTGACCAAGGGCAGAATCACGTATCGGTATAAGTAAAACTGTTTCAGGATTCAAGTTTCAGGCTCCACGTGCGGATTCCATGAATCGTGAAACTTGAAACGTGAGACCGGACGTTACGAAGCAGAATCTGTGAATACTAAATTATGATTGTAGGAAAACTATGAAAGTTCGTGCATCAGTAAAGAAGATCTGTGAAAACTGCAAGATCATCCGCCGCAAAGGCAAAGTGATGGTGATCTGCAAGAAGAATCCCAAACACAAACAACGTCAAGGTTAGGAGATAATATCAGTGGCTCGTATCGCCGGTGTTGATTTACCAAAAAACAAGCGTTCCGTTATCGGTCTGACATACATTTTCGGAGTCGGACGAAAGACTGCGGAAGAGATCCTCGCAAAAGCAGGGGTCGATGAGAGTAAAAAAGTGGGTACGTTGACGGACGAAGAGGTCAACAAGATCCGTACGATCCTCCAGACAGAGTACAAAGTGGAAGGTGCCCTGCGTGCAGAAACGCAAATGAGCATCAAGCGTCTGATGGACATCGGCTCGTACCGCGGTTTGCGTCACCGTAAAGGACTTCCCGCACGCGGACAGCGGACGCGGACAAATTCCCGCACACGCAAAGGAAAACGGAAGACAGTAGCAGGAAAGAAGAAAGCAATCGCCAAGAAATAATTTAATTGGTAACCGGTAATCTTTTGTTGGTGATTGGTTAACGATCGAGACGTAATGATCAATAGCAAGTTACCAATAACCAATGACAGGATTAGTTGAAAGGAACATATAGTGGCTAAACAACAAGCAGCCCCGACAACGGCAGCGAAAAAGAAAAAGAAGATCCACGTTGACGTGAACGGCAAAGCGTTCGTCAAAGCGACATTTAATAATGTGATTGTCACAATCACCGATACGTACGGGAATACGATCTCGTGGTCCTCGGCAGGGAAGAACGGATTCAAGGGTTCGCGTAAGAACACGCCGTTCGCGGCACAGGTATCCGCCGAAGCGGCGGCAAAAGAGGCGTACGATCTCGGCTTGCGGAAAGTGGAAGTATTCGTCAAAGGTCCCGGTTCAGGACGCGAAGCGGCGATCCGCTCGCTGCAGACTGCCGGATTGGAAGTAACGATCATCCGTGACATTACGCCGATCCCTCACAACGGATGCCGTCCGCCAAAACGACGCAGAGTGTAAATTTTTAATTAAAGGAATGTAAAGAAGAATGGCACGTATTACTGGTTCAGTTGTCAAGCAATCCCGTAAACTGGGAATTGCGCTCAGCAATAAAGCGAGCAAATTCATGGAACGCCGGCCCTACGGTCCTGGCCAGCATGGAAAGGGGAAACGGCAGAAAGTTTCCGAGTACGGGCTGCAGTTGAAAGAGAAGCAGAAGATGAAGTATATCTACGGCGTTCTCGAGCGTCAGTTCCGCAACTACTTTGAAAAAGCGACCGGCATGAAAGGCAAGAGTCGTCACTGTCCGCGATAAGAGCAAACAACTCGATATCATTCACAACGCAATGAAACGCGTCAAGGATGCATCGATGTATTCATGGGTCAGTCTCGACAAAGCGGCGATGTCCGGTACGTTCATTCGCATTCCGGAGCGCGAAGAGATCCCGCTGCTGGCAAACGAGCAACTTGTTGTTGAGTTGTACTCGAAATAATTCATTGAATTTTTCACTTGGTGAGAACCAACTATGAGCAATACACAATTTCAAATGCCGGATAGCGTTGTCCTCGACGAGTCGATCGCCACTGCAACCTACGGCAAATTTATCGTTCAACCTTTGGAAAAAGGGTACGGTGTTACGATTGGTAATGCGCTTCGCCGCGTACTTCTCTCGTCACTTCCCGGTTTCGCCATCACCGCATTGCGTGTGGAAGGGATCGTGCACGAGTTCACAACGCTGCCGGGCATCGTTGAGGATGTTTCCGACATGATCCTGAATTTGAAGCAGGTACGGTTGAAAGCGACGAACAAAAAGGTCGGCAAAGTGACGGTCCATTTGAAAGGTCCCGGCAAATTCACTGCGGACGACATTCAAAAGGCGAGTCCCGAAGTAGAGATCCTCAATCCGGACATTCAAATCGCAACACTGAACAAGGATGCCGATTTCGAGATCGAATTCCGCATCGGACGAGGGAAAGGGTATGTGACTGCAGAAGAGAACAAGATGCCCGATCAGCCGGTCGGCATGATCACCATCGACTCTATCTTTACTCCTATCGTGAACGTGCGATACAATGTTGAATCGACGCGCGTCGGTCAGCAGACCGATTACGAGCGGCTGACATTGGAAGTTGAGACCGACGGTTCGATCGTTCCGAAAGATGCCGTTGCGTACGCCGGAAAAGTATTGCGCGATCATATTCAGTTCTTCATCAACTTTGATGCCTCACAGGAGACCGAAAAAGAGGATAACGAACGGGACGAAGAGATCTCCCGCATCCGCAAGATCTTGATCACCCCTGTTGACGAACTGGAACTCTCCGTTCGTTCGCACAACTGCCTGCGGGCAGCCGATATCAAAACACTCGGCGATCTTGTCCGGCGCGATGAATCAGAATTGTTGAAGTTCCGTAACTTCGGACGTAAATCGCTGGCAGAATTGACTGCGATCGTCGAGGCGAACAATCTCACATTCGGAATGGATGTGGACAAATATTTGAAAGACAGCGACTAAGAGGATATATCAATGATACATGCACGTAAAGGAAGAAAATTCAATCGTACAGCAAGTCACCGCAAAGCGTTGATGGGCGCACTCTCGACATCGCTGCTGCGTCATAAACGGATCAAGACGACGCTGGCAAAAGCAAAAGAGACACGTCTTGTTGTCGAAAAGATAATCACGAGGGCAAAGAATGCCGTTGCGAAGGAAGTGGATGGCGCCGTAAAGAATATCCACGCACGGCGGGAGATCGCAAAACTGATCCATGACAAAGAGGTCGTGAAGATCCTGTTCAACGAGATCGCACCGAAAGTGGCAACACGACCCGGCGGGTATACGCGCGTGATCAAACTCGGGCAGCGTCTCGGGGACGGAGCGCATGTTGCGCTGATCGAACTGGTCGATTTCGGATACCAGGCGGAAGAGACGGCAGCACCGGTGAAGAAGAAACAGGATCGCCGTGCCCGTATCAATCAAAAGAAGAAAACAAAGAAAGAAACTCCAGCAGAAGCGAACGCCGGAGAAGAAGCGGCAGAACAAAAATAATTGTTATCAAGGATAGCACTCTGCTATCCTTTCTTGTTCTTGGAATAACTATCAAACGGTTAATGTGCGTATGAAAATTTCTATTGTTGATTTCGTCGTTGGCGTAGCAAACCTCAAGCAACTTCCTAAAACCAATCTTCCTGAAATAATCTTTATCGGACGTTCGAATGTCGGCAAATCGTCGCTGTTGAACAAACTCTGCAATAGGAAGAACATTGCACGCGTCAGCGCAACTCCCGGAAAGACCCGCGAGTTGAACTACTATCTCATTAATAAAGAACTGTACTTCGTCGATCTTCCGGGCTACGGCTATGCAAAGGTCGCCGAGCATGTAAAAGCGGGATGGACGCAGTTGATCGAAGAATTTTTCCACACCCGTAAACAGATCGCCCTCGCGATCCAGATCGTCGATGCGCGGTTAGGACCAACCGAGCTCGACAACACCATGATGGGATGGCTCGACTTCTACAAAGTGCCGTTCCTGCTTGTCCTCACCAAAGCAGACAAGCTGCCGAAGAACAAATTGGTCACGCAGATGAATACCATCGGTGCCGAACTCGGCAAGCACAAATTTCTTGCAGGCATTCAGCCCTTCTCCGCCGTGACGGGTGACGGACGCATCGAGCTGCTGAAAACGATCGAGCATAATATTGAAGAGAAGGATGTCCGCTCTTCAAAAATTGTTGCTTCGGCTGTTGCTTAATTGGCAAAGTACTTCTAAACTAGGCAAGCACAGAGACCCCCGACTTTTCTACTACCTTTTTTTCCATAAGGAATAATCGCCATGAAGAAGAGACTATTCACCCCCGGACCGACTCCGATCCCGGAAACCGTTATGCTCAAGATGGCAGAACCGATCATTCACCATCGGAATCCGGAGTTCAACGAGAACCTCACACGCGTCAACAAGAATCTGAAATACCTTTTCCAAACCGAACAACCTGTTCTCACTCTCACATCATCGGGAACCGGCGGCGTTGAATCGACATTTGTCAGCCTCTTCTCTCCCGGGGACACGATCATCGCAAGCAACGGCGGCAAATTCGGCGAGCGGTGGGTGAAGATGCCGAAAGCGTTCGGTATGAATGCCGTCGAGATCAAAGTAGAGTGGGGAAAAGCGCCGACGGAAGAACAAATTCTTGCGGCATTGAAAGCAAATCCGAATGCGAAAGCGGTCTACCTTGTGCACAGCGAAACGTCCACCGGCGCCGCCACGGATGTGAAGGCACTGGCAAAAGTGATTCGAGAAAATTCGAACGCACTCGTTTGCGTTGACGGCATCACCGCCGTCGGTGCGCATGAACTTCGATTCGACGAATGGGGAATCGACGTCTGTGTGACCGGTTCGCAAAAAGGATTGATGATCCCGCCGGGACTTGCATTTGTTGCATTGAGCCAACGGGCGATCGCAGCAACAGAGACATCGAAGATGCCCCGCTTCTATTTTGACCTGAAGAAAGCATTGAAGTCCTACCAGGATAACGATACACCGTGGACGCCCGCAGTTTCACTCGTCATCGGTGTCGATGCAGCGCTGCAAATGATCGTTACAGAAGGAATTGAAAATGTATGGGCGCGGCATAAACGGCTTGCGAATGCGATCCGCGCAGGTGTTTCTGCAGCAGGATTAAAATTGTTCTCGGAGTTCCCGTCGTACGCGGTTACGCCGGTATGGGTTCCGCAGGGAGTTGAATGGAAGAAGTTCAACAAGATCCTGAAAGGGAAATACGGCATCACTATTGCCGGCGGGCAGGACGATTTCAAAGACAAGATCTTCCGCATCTCGCACCTCGGATACTACGATGAACTCGATATGATCACAATGATCGGCGCTCTGGAACTGACGTTGAAAGAGTGCGGCTACAATTTTGATCTCGGTTCCGGTGTGAAGGGATTGCTGCAATCATTGGCAACGAATTAACATTGGCAGGTCGGCATTAATGCCGACCTGCTGCAAACCTATTAGACTATGAAAATCCTCATTACAGATCCAATCGAACAGAGCTGTGTCGACATTCTCACCCGCGAAGGATTTCAGGTTGATTTGAAACCGGGACTTCCTCCCGATGAGATCAAAAAAGTGATCGGCGACTACGTTGCCATGGTCGTCCGCAGCGGAACAAAAGTCACCGCCGATATCATCGAGCTTGCAACGAACATGAAAGTGATCGGCAGAGCCGGCGCCGGAGTGGATAATATCGACTCCGCAGCAGCGTCGCGCAAAGGGATCATCGTCATGAACACGCCGGGAGGGAATACGATCTCGACCGCCGAGCACACATTCTCCATGTTGATGGCGTTGTCGCGCAATATTCCCAACGCCGTTGCAAGCATGGTTGCCGGAAAATGGGACCGCAAGAAGTTCATGGGAACAGAACTGTTCGGTAAAACACTCGGCATAGTCGGATTGGGAAAGATCGGCGCTGAAGTAGCCGTTCGCGCGCAAGCGTTCGGCATGACAACCATCGGCTATGATCCTGTATTGAGTGCCGACGTTGCTTCGAAGATGAATGTAGAACTTGTAACGCTCGACGAGATCTACCGCCGCTCGGATTTCATCACAGTCCATACGCCTCTGAACAACGAAACACGCGGATTGCTCAATAAAGAGACAATTGCAAAATGCAAAAAGGGAGTACGTCTCATCAATTGCGCGCGCGGCGGCATTATTGATGAAGCGGCATTGTTGGCAGCGCTCGACAGCAGCCATGTTGCCGGCGCTGCACTCGACGTCTACGGAGAAGAACCGCCGAAAGATTACACGCTCGCGAAACATCCGAAAGTGGTGGCAACGCCGCACCTCGGCGCATCGACCGAAGAAGCACAGGAGAAAGTCGCGATCCAGATCGCGCACCAGATCGCCGATGCGTTGAAAGACCGCGGTATCGTCGGGGCTGTGAATGCTTCCGCATTGCAGGCGGGCATTCCAATTGAGATCAAACCGTTCCTGCTGCTGGCGGAAAAACTCGGCATGCTGCAAGCACAGGTGATGAACGGAAAACTGAAAGAACTTTCCATTGAACTGCGGGGCGAATTGCTGCACAAGTATTCCGAACTACTGAAGGCGGGAGTGCTGCGCGGACTGCTTTCAAAATTGATCCACGTGAATGAGCCGGTCAATTATATCAACGCGCCTGTCGTTGCGCAATCATTGGGCGTACGTGTGAGCGAAAAGAAAGAGGCGGAAGCGGAGAACTACGTGAACCTGCTCACCATCGCATACAAAACGGATGTAGAAGAGCGTTCATTTGCGGGAACAGTCTTCGGCGGGAAATATCTGAAAATCGTCCGGCTGGACAGGTACTATCTCGAAGGGACACCCGACGGCACGTATCTATATTATACGAACATCGATCGTCCCGGCATGCTGGCAAAGGTGGGAACAATTCTCGCTGAAGCAAACATCAATATTGCCGGATTGTCGCTTGGTCGCACGGGAGTCGGCGAGAGAGCATTGACAGTAGTGCAGGTTGATAATCCGATCCCCGATTCTGTTTTACAGAAAGTGCAATCACTCGACGGTGTGTTTCATGCGAAGGTGGTTGTGTTGTAGGGGAGATTGAAATATTTGGAATAAAAAATCATTGAACCATGGCTGCAGTTCCTTTAGTCTATCTATATTAACAATCGTGCTGCGGTGGATACGGACGAATTTCTCGCGGTTCAGCTGCTTTTCGATATTGTTCATCGTTTCACGTACCAGGTGAGCCTCGTTCCCGACATGCAATTTTATGTAGTTGCCCGCCGCTTCCATCCAGTCGATCTCGTCAACACGTAAAAAGATGATCCTGCCGTTGGTCTTTACAATGATCCGTTCCAGTGTTTGAGTCTCTTTCTTCAGCGAATCCAGCAGCGAACGGATCTGCTGTGATGTGACATCGGAATTTTGCTCGGACGAGACTATTTCTTTTGCACGTTCCACCGCCTTTTCAAACCGTTCTCGGTCGAATGGTTTCAGCAGATAATCCAGCGCATGGAATTCGAACGCCCGCAATGCGAATTCATCGTACGCCGTGATGAAAATAATGCCGGGGAGTTTTTCTTTCTTGATCTTTTCCAAGATATCAAATCCGGTCAACTCAGGCATTTGAATATCGAGAAAAACGAGGTCGGGTTTTGTTTTTTTCAGCGATGTGAGAGCTTCATGACCGTTGGAACAAACATCGACGATCTGGAGGTCGGGAATTGATTGTGCAAAGAGCTGAACTTTTTCGCGGGCGAGCGGCTCGTCGTCCACAATAATCGCACGAATCATAATCAATGGGGTTGTTGAGAGACGGAAATAACGTTAATTACTCAGTGTTCATACGGAAGGGGATGCAAAGAGTTACACGCAAGCCTCCCGTTTCCCTATTTGTAAAAGTGAACGAGTAATTGTTGGAATAGAGGATATTGAGTCGTTCGAGAGTGTTTTTAATGCCATAACCGTTGGTGAGGTGCTGTTCGATCGGCTTATCCAAACCTTTGCCGTCATCTTCAATCTGCAGATATAGTTTTTCCGCGTGCCGCCACGAAGAGGCGATAATGGTCCCTTGCTTTACATTCGGTGCAATGCCATGTTTGATTGCATTTTCCAGTATCGGTTGCGCCATCATGCACGGCACAAGTGCATCGAGCGTGTCAGGATGAAAATTTGTTTTGACGATCAATCTATCTCCCATTCTGGTTTTTTCGATCAACAGATACCGTTCGATGAAGGCGATGTCATCTTTCAGCGGCACTTCCTGCACATTCATCCGTTCGAGTGAAATGCGGAGCAGGTCGCCGAGATACGTCAGCATCTTATCCGCTTCGTCGACGCTTTTATACATGAGAGAAGAAATTCCGTTGAGCGTATTAAAAAGAAAGTGGGGTTGGAGTTGCTGATGCAGCGTGCGGATTTGCGATTCTTTCAATTGTACTTCTAATTGCGACGCGCGCAGCTCTCGTTCGGAATATTTTCTGAAATAGTCGAACGCAAAATGGATGGCGATGATGATGCTGTAGTACAGCAAACGGTACACATGGTTCAACCGGGTGATCGATTGGAAGATATAGTCAAAGAACGAGACGTCGGGAAACCGTTCGAAGACGCCGATGTACATCCACGGGATCATCGCATGCATGGTAAAGACGTATGCACTGTAAATCGGGATGTGAGTGAATGTGAAAAAAAGACCAGCAAGGACATGCAGGCTGATCGTTTTAAGGAATGAGATTTTTTTTTCTGCTATCTTCTCAGCGATCCAAATAATGAAAGGAGTGAGAAACAACCACAGGTATGCAGCGACCACTCTGTCGATAAAAACATTAAGAATGATCTCCGTTGTAAAAGGTTCTTCTTCCTTGCTCCACAACGGTTCGATGTAGATCGTTTGAAGGAAAAACGCTATTCCTAAAATGGTAAGAAAGCCGAAATAGAAGAACAGTTCGGTTTTGTATTTTTGCAGGTACTGTGTTGTCATCATTCCGGTGGTACAAGGTTATCGCCAAAAGTGTAAGCAATCATTTCACAAAACACCAGAACTATTATCTTCGAGACTCCGCAAATGCTCCGTTCACTTTTTTCGGTTCGACGAAAGCGGCAGGTGAGGTAGGTCGCTGCACAGTGGAACGCAAACGGAGATTTTCATCTTCAAGTTTCTTTATGCGATCATCGTCGTTCGTGAAGGGCGATTCCCTGTTCGTCAGCAGCCAATTGATGTTGCAGCCGAGGTCGATCAATTTAACAAGCAATACCGGTCCCGGTAAACTTCGCCCGTTCAGATATCCTGAGTATAAGGTTGAAGGATTCATGTCCAGCGCTTCGGCAAATTTTTTCATGGTGCCGAACTTCTTGTAGCCAAATAGCCGCAGGTTTTGTGCAACTTCTTTTTTGTTGAGTTTCATTCTACCTCCCTATATAAAAAATATTTTTTGACAAAGACAATGTAAATAACAAAACACCAATCACGAATTAATAAGGGATGGAACAGCGGGAGAAAGTGATGATAATCCTGATGTACGGGATGAAAGGAAAGCAGGCAAATATAAGGGCATATTTGGTATACAATCCCACTCTTAGGGATATTCCCAAATTTGAAGGAAAATAGTCGCATCTATTGACAATTCCATCCACTGTCTTTATATTCCACTTGGGTAGCAATTCATTAAAAATTAATGAAAGATCAACTATCGATTGTTGTTACACTCACCCAAAGATTTTCTTTATACTGATGCACTTCATTTTTATTTATTATACCAAACATAGTTCAAACTAAATTGAGGGGACCCCGCCACATGAAGTTTGATCTACCAACCGAATTCTATTCCTTCGAGTCGAAATACTTTCAACTTGACAAACAGATACTTGTACTCTATCTTTTTTTAAATTCATTATACCATAACTTAATTGATGGTACACAGAAAGGAGTGTGACAGTACCGTATATCGTGCAATAGATAATGTTGTTGTCCATTTCACCAATTCACAAACTTATATGGAGGTTGCAATGTCGAAAAATCTTTTTTACACCTTGGCAATGTTGATGATAGGCATTACTGTGGTGTTTGCCGGAAGTAAGTCGTTGAAGTATGCAGGAAAAGCTCCACGCGTAATAGATGCTGAACGAGCAAACTCAGTGGTATTTAATGTTCCAGCTCATCAATTAAATGCCACGTTTTCCTATACAACGGTCGATACGATGGCTAATGCATACGGACCAGGAAATGTGTATGTCAATCCTATTTCCTACGACCCTTATTCTAACTCTCTTGTCATAATTCATCGTAGCAAATCAAGTTATGCGTCAGGTGGATCGGGCGGTGTTTTTTATGCCTTTTCAAAGGATGGCGGAGCGACATGGACAAAACGCATTGGACCACTGAGTGCTGGACTTGCCGGAAACACAAACGGTCGGTATCCAAGTATTGCGCTACACAACCCAACGAAAGCAGCATCGGCGGATAGCGTATTGGTGCAATATGTATTTCCATTACTCGTTGGCGGTGGATTCGGTGGGATGATCTACGGAACGGACCCCGGTGTAGGTGCAAACAGCCCGTTGGCTACTATTGATAGTGCTGGTGTTCCTTGGAGTTCCAGCATGGCGTCACCGACTGTGTTAGGTGCAGCTGAGTATGTGTTTGCAGCTCCGAATTACTCGGATGACGGTCATATCTCTATTTTCCGTGCTGCTGATGGAGTTACGTTTACCGGATCGAATCCTGCACAGCTTGGTACGGCAAAACTACATAATGGACTCATTGATGATGTTGCTGGCATCGTGTATCAAGGTGGTAATTACTATGTTGGTGTACGAGCTCAATTTGCCGCGGCGCCAACATCCGACACAGGAAGCTATACGCTGGGTATTTCCAAATCGACCGATAAGGGTGTAACGTGGTCAGAGTATGAAATTGTTCCGTGGAAAGCTCTTGTTCCAGCGAATTATGCATACAACATTTTCGCGAACGATTTTACAGTTGATGGTGCCGGAGGATATCATTGGTTGACAGTTGGTGTTGATACCACGGCAAACCCGGATCTTTGGAGTTTATACCATTTGTACAAAGCAAGTGGCGGTAGCTGGACCGCAACTAAGATCAAAGATTTGCCCACGCATGAAAATTGGGGATACGGCGATCTTCCTCAGACCTTAACAGAAAACCAATTGAGCGTGTCGAAAAATGGTCAAATTGTTGCAGCGAAATGGATTGAAGATAGCAGGGGTGCAACTTACTCAGATTCGCTTCCCATTGCAGATGTGTGGACATCAACATGGAAAGCGGGTTCTGGTTGGTCTACACCGTCCAATAGAACAAGCACACCGACAATCAACGATCAAATTACGCACATTGCTCCAATAATGGGCGATGACGGTAAAGCACATCTCATGCGCAATCAATCAGTGACCACTAGCGGTAACGTAGCCGGTATGGATGTGCACGTTACAAAGGTTGATTATTCAAACGACGTCATCACCGGTGTTCGTAAAGATGACGGAGTGGTTGTGGGTACATTTGAATTAAGCCAAAATTATCCAAATCCATTCAACCCTTCAACAACCATATCGTTTACGCTTCCAAAGGGTGCACAAACAACTTTGAAAGTGTACAATATGATTGGTCAGGAAGTTGCAACTTTGATAAATGAATATCAGAATGCTGGTTTGTATTTTGTAGATTTCGATGCTTCAAAATTGGCATCGGGTATATATCTCTATAAATTGCAATCAGGTTCTTTTGTTGAGACAAAGAAGATGTTATTGGTGAAGTAACCAATAGTGTTTTTACGTTGGACATTCTTTGCTGAATGTCCAACGGCTACATACTTTAATTTTCAACACATCCCCACTCAATAAACTAAAGGTTTTGCCATGAAAAGAAATAGTTTTTTGATTGCAGCATTCAGTCTGGCAATTTTGGTATCTATTACCTACGGAGGTATCACAGGTAAGCTGGCAGGAAAAGTAACTGACAAAGAGAATCGCGAGCCATTGATAGGTGCAAGCGTCGTTATCCAGGGCACGACTTTCGGTGCCGCTGCGGATGTTCAGGGAGAATTTTATATTTTGAATATTCCTTCGGGAACATACACAGTACGGATCTCAGCGATTGGGTATCAAACCGCAACGTATCGGAATGTGCAAATAAGTGCCGACGCTACTACACGTTTAGATGTTGAATTGGCGTCATCTGCGGTCGAGGTCAAGGAGGTTATCGTACAAGCAGAACGACCGTTGGTTGAAAAATCAGTAACCTCGACCATACGTCGTCAAACGGCACAAGAGATTCGTTCGTTACCCCGCGAAAATATCCAGGGTTTGGTTGCCTTGACTGTTGGTGTTGTTAATGGAGTAAATTTCAGGGGAAGCAGAACCACCGATAATGTATTACAGGTTGATGGATTACAGGTTAATGATCCTCAAACAGGATTTACAGGTGGCATTTTTCCGACCGTAAGTAATCTCGCTGTTGAAGAGGTTCAGGTTATCACCGGTGGATTTACCGCCGAGTACGGCAATGCCCAAGGGGGTGTTATCAACACCATTACAAAGGAGGGGAGTACAGAAATTTACGAAGGTACATTCAGATACAAGCGCGATGTTGAGGATTTAAATGGGGTATCTGACAAGGGGTATAAACTCAATGGTCTTGATCAAAATTTTTTCGAATTTAGTTTCGGTGGTGGAATACCGGTTGGAGCGAGGACGCGGTTTAACATGGCGGGAAAATTTGATTACCAAAAATATCGTTCAAATAGTTATGCGTTCAAAGACTTATTAGGTAAAAATATCGGGAAGCGCCCACATGACCGATTCGCTGAGAGGACATTAAATCTGAAGATTACTTCGAACCCGACCGATAATATTAAGTTATCGATTAGCGGATTTAATGGAGGCGCGTTATGGGAGAATTCCTCATGGACGTGGCTGTACGGCGATTATACGCAGCAGCCGAGTTTTACATTGTTTAATAGTCAGTATTTTGCACGCGTAACGCATACATTGAGCAATGCAACATTTTACGAACTTACAGGCGCGTATTTTTCACAAGAATTCCGTAGCGGCAAAAAGAATGAGGCGACTGATTATAACTTTTTGTTCGATGCATTTGATATTTTTGGCATCGATGATCGTAACGGCGATGGTATTATTGATCGTTATACGCCGACAGGCACAAGTGGATACGGAATAAACCCGACGACGGGACATAGAGAAGGTCCTGCATTTACACAAGGCAATCAAAATCCATATGGTGTAGTAGGAAGCTCTGCAAATGTAATATCGTTTGTTATGTTTGGTAATGATCGCACTCTTCAAAATAGAGATGCCAAATATATGTCATTGGGTGGCAGTGTATCTAGCCAGGTTGATAATAACAACTTGATTAAAACCGGTGCAGAAATTAAACTTCACGAGGTTTTCCGAGAATATAACAGCTTACCGTGGGATGCTAATCCATTTGATGACAGTTATCGGTATAAACCAATTCAGATATATGCATATGTGCAAGACAAGATTGAGTATCAAGGCATTATTGTGAACGCAGGAGTGCGTTTTGATTATCTTGATCCGAATGCTAAACGGATAGCAAACCTTTTAAATCCTGGTAATCCGCCGGCAACAATTGATGCAACCGTAAAAAACCAGGTGAGTCCGCGGTTCGGCGTATCATTTCCATTGACGGAGCGATCAAAGTTTTCTTTGAATTACGGATGGTATATGCAGGAACCAGTGTTGACACGCTTGTATGAATCGATTACAACGTATGATTTATCGCGTGGAAATCAGATTTTTGGTAATCCTGATCTTGATCCGCAAAAAACTAAGGCATTTGAAATTGGTTATGCGAATCAATTTACAGATATGCTGGCAATCGATGTCACGGCATATTACAAAGATCTCTATAATATTGATGGTGTTACATTTGTTCCAGCGGTTCCAAGTTCTTTCACATTGTATTCTACCAGTGAGTATGGCAACTCTCGTGGCATTGAATTGTCGCTACGAAAGCAATTGGCAAATTATTGGCGTGCTCAAATTTCTTATGCCTATTCAATTGCAAAAGGAACGGCTTCAAGCGTCACGACAAACTACCAGTTGGTGACCAACGGTCCCCCGGATCCTTATACTGGCCAATCGCGCGTCTATCCTTTGACTGATTACTACTTGGATTTCGATCGGCGTCATGTTGTGAATTTTATTTTTGATTTTGTGTTTCGGGATGGAGAAGGACCGACTATCGGCGGTGTGCATTTCTTGCAAAACTTGAATGTTAATTTTACAACAGTATTTCAAACAGGAACACCTTATACAAGGATTGATTATTATGGGCGTCAAGTCGGTGAGTTCAACGGATCTCGCCGTCCTTCATTTATGCAAACCGATATGCGGTTAAGCCGAGATATTCCTTTGTCGTCGATATTTGGTGCCAGCTTCAAGAATTTGACTTTGACATTCTTCGCCGATGTTACGAATCTCTTTAACAGGGTTAAACCTGTTGATTTATATGCTATAACAGGTGTTGCCGATAATGATGGATTTGTCGTCAGTACACCGAGTGCTACTCCGTGGGTAAAAGGAGATTCGAAAAGCGTTGACGCAGCAGGTTTTCCATTATATAACCAAAATATTGACCTTGATAAAAACGGTCTCGTAGATCAATCAGAGAAATTATACGGTATTAATAAATTGCGTCAGGATTACTTCGACAGTCGTATCAATGGTAATTATCAGTTAGCACGACGTGTATGGGTCGGAGCTATTATCAGATTTTAATTGAAACGGACAAAAATTTGAAGTTACCACAATAGTTTTAAAATAGGAGAAGTTTAAATGAATACCCCACGAAACAGATTTTTTGTGCTCTTGTTGATGCTTACCTCGTTGTCGGTATCTATGTCGTTAGCCGGCACAAAAGAAAAGAAAAGCCCTGTATTCAAAAAAACAGCTGCGGTATTTCAACAGCGATTAAGTCAGGCAAGCAACAATGAGTTTTACCTTACAAATTACGGTATGTATGGTCATAATGTAGAATCTGGAGGTGCCGGATGGTATTGGCCCAGACAATCGGCACGTGCGTATATTTATGGACAGTCAATTTGGTTTGGAACGAAAAAGAAAGTTGGTTCAGACACATTAAAGCTAGTTTCAGTCGGATATAATCCCAATAGCGGCGCCGGGTGGTTTGCGCCTGGTTCAGTCGATGATGGTTTGGCGACACTTGAAGAATCGGATCCGCGGGCTGCCAAATATTACATGTATATGGGAATTGATTTTTCATCGAAGGGAAAGAATGTAAAAGATCCGTCCCTTGCAGATTGGCCCGTGCGATGGAAAGATTTAACACGGCAGCCAGGTAAAAATGGTTACTTTGGTGAATACATCTCCGATCCGGCTGAAAGGAATTCCTATCAACCAGTATTCATCTCGCAAGAGGATATGTTTTGTATCTATAAGGATACCGATGTCAAACGTAATCCAGAGTACAAACCGGGTTTGGGATACCCAATTGGATTGGAATTTCAACAAACTGTGTATTCATGGGGATTTGGTCCGTATAAAGATTTTGTTTTCTTCGTTTACAATGTCATAAATAAAAGTGGTGATACATTACGGGAGTGCTACCTCGCACCGGCGGGGGATTCCGATATCGGAAACGCCACAAATGACCACAATGCATTTTACAGCAGAGCGGACAGTCTGAACTTAGCATTTCAATTTACAGAAAATGAAACCGGCTATTCAGGTGTTCTCGGTTTCGACTTTTTGGAGAGTCCGATTGTTAAGACAGCCGCTGATTCATTATTAATCTTTCAGAAGACAGGCGTTACGCGGAGAGTTGGAGAACAAATTGGCCTCACGACTTTCCGTAATTGGGTTATCGAAAATGATCCCCCGAATGGTCCAGCTCGGTATGATTTTATGGCGGCAGGAGTACGTGATGGTGATAATGGACCAGGTGATAAGCGTTTACTGATGGCAACCGGGCCATTCACCATGGCGCCCTTTGATACAGCAAGAGTTGTTGTATGTGCATTGATTGCTCCTGGGAGAGGAAATCCGATCACAGGAGATGTTCAAACAAACGGCTATTTGGATTCTCTTATCTCACTGGATATTTTTGCACAGGGAGTGTATGACAACAATTTTAATGCCCCAAAACCACCGGATGCAGCAAATGCAAAAGCCTATGGAATTAATCGTGGTGTTGTTGTCACGTGGGATTCTACTGCTGAAGCATCCGTTGATACTCTTTCAGGGGGTGCTGATTTTCTTGGATATCGTGTGTACCGAAGCCGCACGCAGGGCGGTCCATGGAAATTGTTGATTGATATACCTAAAAACTCTGCTACATTTGCACGACAGTATATTGATGTTGGTGCGGACACATCGACCGGGCTCATTAATAATGTCGATTACTATTACTATGTTTCAACATATGATGAAGGTGATGTTGTTCAGAATATCCCCGCTCTTGAAACTCCGTCGGTGCCCAATGTAAACACTGTGAAGGTTCAACCACTCGGAGCTATAGGTGGACCACCTGTTAGCGCAAATCCGTTTACTACCTCCGATAATCTTGGTTCTATTAAAAATGTTCGCATTCAAGTGACCGATCAGCAAAGAATGAACCAGTTACTGGCGGGACACCCCTTGGTTATTACCGCAAATCCGGTGAATACAGGAACTGCACCCAATAATACCTATACGATTAATTTCACTATCAAAGATACTGTAGGCAGGTATTCTACGACATATACATTTGCACCTGGATTGGAAGTGAATCCCAAGGAAGGGTTCTTTTTCAATGATTCTTCAATTGTCGGTGTAACGCGCAGTCCGGAATATTTTTATAGTTTCAAACTTGTGTTTGACTATTCATTTGTGCAACGAAAGTATCCATTCCGATATGACACAGCAACGATTACTATCGGCGATGCCAACGTTGCTTTAATGCGTCTTGGATCAACAAAAACCAATATTGATTCCGTTGCTCCGCTGGCGATCAACAGTTCGATCAATCTTGGTGAAGCGACATTCGCAATTAATTTTACTCCAGGCGGTGTGGAGAGAATTAAAACCGGAACAGCAGCAACCGATTCGCAAGATGTGCCTTATTTGAATATGAGAATTACTAACACGACAACGGGAGAAATATGGACGCCAGATTCTGGATCTGGTGAGGCACCCTATGGCAAGTTTTTTGTGAATACGTTGGTGTATAAATCAACAAATGGTGTGCGAAGCTCGGTCGTTGAACGAAAATGGTCAAATAGATATTATTTGACAAAAGTGTATCCAAACAATATTGATACATCATTCTTTGCTCACAAATTAAATATCAACGGGCAAACAATTGCGTTTGATCCGTACAGCACTTCGGGTTTTGTAAAAAGTTTCATAACAACATCATACAGTTGGCAGCGGGTTCCTATCCGACCTACCGTAGTAGATTTTGAGGTTGGAGACCAAGTAACTGCAAGATTTGTAGGAGGCATTGCCGGGACGAATAATGCTTCGGCTCTGCCATCACCGGGTGCAAAATTGCAATCAACATTTACCAGCGGACAAATAACAAAATACACAAAGGAGATTCTTGATCAAGTAAAGATTGTCCCCAATCCTTACATTATTAGCCATATTAGTCAGGTTACTACCGATGTTCCAAAACTTTATTTTAACCATCTGCCTCCGAGTTGCAAAATCAGAATCTTTAATGTCGCAGGTGATTTGATCCGAACAATCGATCATAATAACGGTACCTCACAGGAAGTGTGGGACTTATTGAGCGATGGCAGACAAAAAGTAGCAAGCCAATTGCTCATTGCACATATTGAGGCTCCTGATGGTACCTCAACGTTAAAGAAATTCGCTGTGATAGTCGGTGGTTTCAGAACAATTGCTGATTAAGTTAGCATAAACTATGGAGGCATGAAATGAAAAATTATATCTTTAAGAACAGTACACTAGTAATGGTTTTTATTCTGATCGGCGTAACAGTGGGGTATTCGCAAACTGGAACGACAGATAGGGGATTTCAGAAAGCTGGAAGCACCGGATCGCAATTTTTAAAAATTGGTGTAGGAGCAAGGGCAATGGCTATGGGAGGTGCTTTCGGAGGTATTGGCGATGATATTACTTGCCTATATTACAATCCTGCTGGTATTGCAAAATTGGAAGGTACAAACCTTGGTGTCGAGTACAACAGTTGGTTTGCCGACCTTCAGCACAGTTACGCCGCTTTGTCCTTTCCTATTTCCTCTGACTATACATTCGGATTGAGTTTGATCCTGCTTGATGCCGGAAGTATTGAGATCACGACGATTGAGCAGCCGGAGGGAACAGGTTCCACATATAATGTATCAGACCTTGCGCTAGGTTTTACTTTAGCCGGTAATATTACGGATCAATTCTCTTTCGGATTCACGCTGAAATATATTGAGAACACCATTTTTGATCTAACCGCCCGGACATTTGCTTTTGATGCGGGCACTGTATACGAAGGTGGCATTAAAGGATTAAAAATCGGTTTTTCGATGTCCAATCTAGGTGGAGAATCTAATTTCGAAGGTCAATCGCTTTCTGTTCTTGTATACAATGAGAGCGAGCGGGAAGCAGGTATTAACGCACGACCTCTCGATGCACAACTGAATAATACTCCATACTCGCTGCCTTTGTCATTTAGAGCAGGTATCTCGTATAATCTTTTTGCAGGTTCCGAAGAACAAAGTCTGATCTTGGCTGGAGACTTTATCCATCTGAATGATAATCCTGAGAAATTTAATCTTGGTACCGAATACGTTTGGAACAACTTACTCGCACTGCGCGGCGGCTATCAAATGCGTTACAATGAATTAGGGCTGACATTGGGTGGTGGTATCAACTTCGATACCGAATCATTCAAAGGATCATTTGACTATGCATACGCGGATCTTGGCATTTTGGGCTCAGCAAACCGGGTTGGAGTACGTTTGAAATTTTAACGGCGTCTGCTGTAAAAATTCATTAAGCAGGCTATGAAGGTTAGTATCTTCATTGTCTGCTTTTTTATTTTAATAATGCGATGACAACACTATCTTTCCTAATTTTCTTTTTTCTGCAAATCAACGGAGCTGATTTTGTGGATTGCTGGAAAAAAGAAGTGACGAACCAGCCAACTGCTTTTTCTGTGGCGGCATCTGGCCAATTATTTGTTATCGTACAATCAAAAAATATTTTGGAATTGTACCATTCTGGTCATAGTGCAACCAGGTCCATCGGCGGTCAAGGTTTGGGCAATTATGAATTCGATAATCCGACCGACGTTTCTTCCTCATTCCTGCTGGATGTGTACGTTACCGATTTCAACAACAGGCGGATCCAGCGGTACGATAAAAATTTGAACTATGTGCAAACGTACGACGAACATACATTGCCCCCGGAGATCGGCAGATTTCAGCCGCGTGCCTCTGCTTTTTCATCCCGGGGTGATCTCTTTGTGGTGGAACTTGACGGGAAGCGGATAGTGAAACTGGACAAGCGCAGCAGGCTTGTGGGGGAATTCGGAACATTCAACGACGGTGCCGGTGCCCTGACCGAGCCGACCGATATTGCCATCTCATCTGCAGATGAGATCTATGTTCTCGATCGGTCAAAGATCATCACGTACGACCTCTTCGGCAATTATCTCAGGACAATCACACTCCCGGCTGCAGAGTGGAAGAATATTCAGGTTTCAAGCACCGCACTCACTGTCACTGCATCCGATCGGATCATTATACAGTATTTCGATTCTGATGTACAAACCACCATCACCCGTTCGTCGATCATCGGCGTCTCATCCGGAGAATCATTCGTTGATGCCGTTCTGCAAGGGGATCATTTCACCCTGCTGACAACGACCGCATTGTACTATTGCACAGTCGTCCGTTGATTTTCCAACGCCGTTCTTCTTCTGGAATCCGGATCAATTCTTCGTTATATTTAAGACATTCGCAAATTCACAATCGCCCCATGTTCCGTACTTCTGATTGTCGGTGTCGGAGTTCAGACTGAACATGGAATGTGAATCGTGAAACTTGAAACACTAATACTCAGCGCAGAAAAAAATGTCCGTAGAAATCCTCGCACGATTACAATTTGCTTTCACCATTGCATTCCATTACATCTACCCGCCGCTCAGTATCGGTCTCGGCGTGCTGCTGGTGATCATGGAAGGAATGTACCTGAAGACGAAAAACAGAATGTACGAGCGGATGACCAAGTTCTGGGTGAAGGTCTTTGCGTTGACATTTGCCATGGGTGTCGCAACCGGCATTGTGATGGAATTCGAGTTCGGTACGAATTGGGCGACATATTCACGGTATGTCGGCGATGTGTTCGGCAGTGCACTCGCAGCGGAGGGTATCTTCGCATTCTTCCTTGAATCGGGATTCCTCGCCGTGCTCGTGTTCGGCTGGAACAAGGTAGGACCGAAGATGCATTTCTTTTCCACATGCATGGTATCGCTGGGTTCAATGTTGAGTGCGGTGTGGATCGTTGTTGCCAATGCATGGATGCAGACACCGGCAGGATACCACATTGTCGGAGAAGGGTTGGAAGCGCGCGCTGAGATCACCGATTTTTGGGCGATGGTCTTCAACCCGTCATCCATTGAACGGCTGGCACACGTAATGGGAGGTGCGTGGCTTGCGGGGGCTACATTGGTGTTGAGCGTGAGTGCGTATTATATTTTAAAGCAACGCCATTTGGACATTGCAAAATCGTCGATGAAAATTGCGATCGTGCTGCTTGCATTCGCTTCCTTCTTTCAATTATTCACCGGTCATCGTAGTGCGGTTGGCGTGAGCAGGAACCAGCCGGCAAAGATGGCGGCGTTCGAAGCGCATTATGACTCGTCCGCTGTTGCGCCGTTCTACCTGTTCGGTTGGGTGAATGAAAAAGAGGAGCGGGTGCAGTTCGGTATCGAAGTGCCGAAAATGCTCACCTTCCTCATCCACGGCGATTTTACGACTCCCGTGACAGGGCTTCATGCATTCAAAAAAGAGGATCGTCCTCCGGTCAACGTCGTATTCCAATTCTATCATTTGATGATTGCCGTGGGTATGACATTGATAGCGCTGAGTGTTGTGTTGATATTCCTCTGGTGGAAGAAGAAATTATTCGACTATCCGTTGATACTGAAAATTTCTGTCGTATCGGTGCTGCTGCCGCAGATCGGCAATCAGGTCGGGTGGTTCGCAGCGGAGATCGGACGCCAACCGTGGATAGTCTATGGATTGCTCAGGACATCCGAAGGGCTCTCAAAGAATGTGAAAGAGGATCAGATTCTATTTTCACTGATCTTGTTTGGTTTCATCTACGCATTGCTCTTTGCGCTCTTTATCTTTTTATTGGATCAGAAGATCAAGCACGGACCGGACGACACGACGGAAATTCCGTCCGAGTACGAACATCAGAAGCAATTGTTTGCAAAGTAATAATTATTATCGAAAACGGAGATTGCCACGCTCGTAAGAAACACTCGCTCGCAATGACAATGGATATTAAAGTATAATGTCATTGCGAGGCGTTATTTGCCGAAGCAATCTCCCATACCAAGGAATATGGAATTCACCGGACTCGATCTTAATCTTACATGGTACATCCTCATCGCCGTGCTGTTGACGGGCTACGCTATTCTCGACGGATTCGATCTCGGCGTCGGCGCGCTTCATTTGTTGACGAAGACGGATGACGAACGGCGCGTCATGATAAACGCCATCGGTCCCGTGTGGGATGGAAACGAAGTGTGGCTGGTGACCGGCGGCGGCGCACTTTTTGCGGCGTTCCCCGAAGTATACGCAACGGTCTTTTCCGGATTCTACTCCGCATTCATGCTCTTACTCGCGATGCTCATCTTCCGTGCCGTGGCGATAGAGTTCCGCAGCAAACAGACGATGCTGTTGTGGAGAAAGACGTGGGACATTGCATTCAGTCTTTCGAGCATCCTCATTGCGCTGTTGATGGGAATTACACTGGGCAATATCATCGTCGGACTTCCGATCGACAAGACGGGAGAGTTCACAATTTCATTTCTCGATATGCTGAATCCGTACGCGGTGCTTGTCGGTATCACCACTGTTGCGCTTTTTATGATGCACGGCGCGATCTATGTGGTGATGAAGACCGAAGGGGCGATGCAGGAGAAGATACGCGGATGGATCAACAATTCGATCATCTTCTTCGTCATCTGCTACATCACCACGACGATGGCAACACTTCTCTATATGCCGCACATGGCGCAGCCGTTCAAACTTCATCCGGAGATGTTCTTTGTCGCACTTGCCGGTATGCTTGCCATCGCCAACATTCCGCGGGAGATCCATCACAAGCGAGAGTTCCTCGCTTTCCTTTCTTCCTGTGCCAGCATCGCTGCATTGATGGCGTTGTTTGCCATCGGTATGTTTCCCAATGTCGTCATGTCATCCATATCTCCTGACTATCATTTGACAATTTATAACGCATCGTCATCCCAAAAAACGCTGGCTGTCATGCTGACCGTTGCGATCATCGGAATACCTTTTGTTTTGGCGTATACGATCAGTATTTATTGGATTTTCCGCGGAAAAGTTCGTTTGGATTCGATGAGTTATTAGTATATTTGGAGGGCGTATGGCACTGCTGAATGAAAAACAAATAGCGGCAAAGATGAAATCCGTAAAAGGATGGAAGCGGAACGGTGCGCAGATCTATCGCAACGTAGTAAAAAAAGATTTCGTCGAAGCAATGGGGTTCGTGCAATCCGTGGCGCTGCTGGCGGAAAAAGCGGACCATCATCCCGATATCGATATCCGGTGGAACACCGTCACCCTGGTGCTCTCCACCCACAGCGAAGGCGGACTGACACAAAAAGATTTCGCACTCGCCGAACAGATCAATTCATTAAAATAATATCCACCATGGTAGGACAGGCATTCCTGCCTGTCAATGATGCAACAATGTCAGATAAGAATGTCTGACCTACCGCAACAACAAAGGTACGTATGGCAAGCGAACAACGCATCCAGAAATTGAAAGAACTGCTGGAAAAGGATCCGAACGATTCTTTTTCCCGGTACGCGCTCGCGCTCGAATACATGGGCATGAGCGATCTGCAGACTGCAATTGAAGAACTTGAAACATTGATTTCAACCGACCCGAAATATCTCGCGGCGTATCATCAACTCGGACAGATCTACGGCAGGCTGAACCGCACGCAGGAAGCGAAAAAGATCTATCGTGCCGGGATCGACCTTGCGCAGGAACTCGGCGAAGACAAGGAAGGGAAAGAGATGCGCGAGGAACTGGAAGAACTTGAGGATGAATGGTGAGTTCTTCGGGATAATAAGGTTTCAAGTTTCAGGTCTCAGGAAAATAGGGAAATGAAACTTGAAGCCTGAAACGAGCCAAATGTTTTTCACAATTTAAGGATGCTTTAATGAAACTACCCAAAGAACAGATACTCGAGATCTTCAAGGAGACTCACGCACTGCTGGAAGGTCATTTCGTCCTCACCTCGGGATTGCACAGCCCGCACTACTTCCAGTGCGCAAAGGTGCTGCAGTATCCGAAGTATCTCCATCTGCTCGCGGGCGATATAGCGAAGCATTATGAATACAGCGAAGTGGAACTGGTCATCTCTCCGGCAATCGGCGGGATCGTTGTCGGTACGGAAGTCGGCAGGGTGCTCGGTGCGCGGACGATCTTCGGCGAACGAGAAAACGGTGCGATGAAGATGCGGCGCGGGTTCGAGATCAAAAAAGGGGAACGCGTGCTGGTTGTTGAAGATGTTGTCACCACCGGCGGCTCCGTCGACGAGATCTGCAAACTGGTGCTGGCAGCGGAAGCGAAACTTGTCGGTGTCGGCTGTATTGTGGACAGGAGCAACGGCAAGGCGAAGTTCGATTCGAAATTCTATTCCGTGATGGAAATGGATGTGCAAACATTCGCTGCCGACGCTGTTCCGGAATGGCTTGCGGCGATCGAGATCTCCAAACCGGGAAGCAGGGGATTGCAGGGATAATCGAAGAAATTCCAAGAACCAAATTCCAAATCACAAATATATTCCAATTTTTAATCCGAGAAAATCATACATGCCGTTTGAGTATTGGCTATTGTGATGTAATTGTTATTTGATTTTTTGTTGCTTGGAATTTGTAATTCACTCATTGGTATTGCGTATGCTCGACTCATTCTTCGATCAAGTACTGAAACTCTTCGGCGGCAACAGACTGCCGTACCATGCAGTGCTTGGTCTTGCGGTCGGCATTGCGACTCTCTTTGCGGGGAAACTGTTCAAGTTCCTTCTGAATACCGTAGGACGAAAGGTCATTTCCAAAACAACAAATAAGATCGACGACCGCATCCTCGACATTCTCCTTGAACGGATCGTTGCCCTCTCGGGCATCCTCGGCTTGTATCTCGGAATGAAAGAACTGCGCCTCGGCTTGAGAACCACGAACGATGGTATTCTCTCCTTCATCGATTACAGCAACATTGTCCTTTATATCATCACTGCGATCCTCCTTACAACGATCGTAGTGAAGATCACCCGCACGATCATCACCGAAACGGTCCGCAGAACAGCACGACGGAATAATGAGGACGAACTCGGGCAGACATTGCCGCTGCTGCTGAACCGTGTTGCCACATTCGTCATCATTGCCGTGGCAGCGATCGTTGTACTCGACAAATTCGGTCAGAATATCTCCAGCATTCTCACCATTCTCGGTGCCGGCTCGCTTGCTTTGGGACTTGCCGCACAGGATACGATCTCCAACATGATCTCCGGTTTCGTGATCATGATCGACCGCCCGTTCCGCGTGGGAGACAGGGTGAAGATACCGACAGGTGAGATTGGAGATGTGTACGAGATCGGATTGCGCAGCACGAAGATACTCGACTTCGACAATAACCTGCTCATCGTTCCGAATAACGATCTAGTGAAGACACGCATCGTCAACTACGGCTACCCGCACGGCGAAATTCGTGTGGTGGTGGAAGTCTCCGTTGCCTACGGCTCCGATATCGAAAAGGTAAAACACATCATGCTCTCCGCTGCGAGCGCGAACGCACATGTGTTGCGAACTCCAGCACCGGAGGCATACCTGATGAAACTTGCCGACTCGTCGATGAATTTCTCCCTCTTCTGCCGTGTTCCGGATTTCAAGGTGCAGTTCGTGACCGCCGAAGCGCTCCGGATCGCCATCTATAACGAGTTGGTTAAAGCAAAGATCGAGATCCCGTTCCCGCAGCAGGTAGTCCACCACAAATTCGAAACGAAGAATGCACTTCGAACTTCTCGCACGAGAAAAAAAATATCACGGTAAGATCGTCGACCTGATTGTCGACCGTTTGAAGTATCCTTCCGGTACGGAAACGATCCGCGAGATCATTGAGCATCCCGGCGGCGCGGTTGTTGTTGCTCTCTTTGAGAATAACGACCTGCTGCTGGTGAGGCAGTACCGCCATCCGTTCGCAAAGGAAGTGATCGAACTTCCCGCCGGAAAACTGGACAAAGGGGAGGATCCGCTCCATTGCGCGCAGCGTGAGTTGCAGGAAGAGACAGGGTACGCATCAACAGAGTGGAAGAAATTGACCGCGATCTACACAACGCCCGGATTTTGCAACGAAGTGCTCCATATCTTTGAAGCAAAGAATATTCAACAGTCCGGTAAAGGGCAGGCGCTGGAAGAAGGAGAAGCATCGATTCAATTGATGCGCGTGCCGATGAACGATGCCCTCGCCATGATCGAACGGCAGGAGATCGTCGACGGAAAGACGATCGTGGGGATTTTGATGAGTGCGGGAAGGCAAAAATAAATAGAAGTGGTCTCAAAAATGAAAAATTGTCATAGCGAGCCGTTTTTTGGCGAAGCAATCTCCTGAAACTGCGGGGATTGCTTCGGTCGCTACGCTCCCTCGCAATGACCATCCATTTTTGAGATGAGTTCTAGTTTGTCATTCTGAGGGAGGAACGTTTTTGGTGACGACCGAAGAATCCAGAAATCTGAAACACGAACCGGGAATCTCAAACCTCGAAACTCAATGACCGCAAACGAGATCATACGAAAAAAAAGAGACGGGCATCCGCTTACATCCGATGAAATGAAGTTCATCATCAACGGCTATGTGGAGGGTACCGTCCCCGACTATCAGGTCTCGTCGTTTTTCATGGCGACATTCTTCCGCGGAATGAACAAGGAAGAGACCGCAGAATTCACCCGGCTGATGCTTCACTCCGGCGATATCATTGATCTCTCGCATATCCCCGGCGTCAAAGTGGACAAGCATTCCACCGGGGGGGTCGGCGATAAAATTTCGCTGCCGCTTGCGCCGATCGTTGCGGCGTGCGGCGTACCGGTGCCGATGATCAGCGGGCGCGGACTCGGGCATACCGGCGGCACGTTGGACAAACTCGAATCGATCCCCGGATTCCGCACGAATCTTACCATCGATGAATACAAGAACGTGATTGCCGAGCTCGGACTGGTGATGATCGGGCAGACGAAAGAGATCGCCCCCGCCGACAAGAAAATGTACGCGCTGCGGGATGTGACATCGACCGTGGAATGCATCCCGCTCATCGCCGGCAGCATTATGAGCAAGAAACTTGCGGAAGGGATCGACGCGCTGGTGCTGGATGTGAAAACGGGACGCGGCGCATTCATGCAGACGCACGAACAATCGGTGGAACTTGCGCAGGCACTGGTCGGTATCGGCACGTCGTTCGGCAAAGAGACGGTCGGGTTTATTACCGATATGAATCAACCGCTCGGCAATGCCATTGGCAATTGGAATGAAGTTGTCGAATCGGTAGAATGTTTGCGTGGACGAAGTGTGCCTGACGTGATGGAACTGACCTGCGTGCTCGGCGGTGCGATGGTGATGCTGGGGAAGAAAGCGGGGTCGCTTGCCGAAGGGATCGAACGTTGCAAAGAAGCGGTGAAGAACGGGAAAGCGTACGTGAAATTTTTGGAACTTGTGAAGCGACAGGGGGGAGATATTTCGTTTCTCGAGAACGTTGAAAAGTATCCCCGCTCCAAGTATTCCGAAACAATCACCGCACCGGCATCCGGATTTGTTACCTCTATCGATTCGCTGGAGTTGGGATTCTCCGGCATCATGCTCGGCGCAGGACGGACGAAAGTGGACGACGTGATCGATCCGAAAGCGGGGATCCTGCTGAAGAAGAAAGCGGGCGATGCTGTGAAACAGGGAGAGCCGATCGCCGAGATCTTTACTGACAACAAAGAGATCCTTGCCAAAACAGCGCAGCGCGTTGCCAATGCATTTTCCGTCGGCGCTGCAAAACCAGCCTCATCGCCTCTCATCATTTCTGTTGTCGATAAGAACGGCGTAACGGCGTTTGAGAATTACAGATGATAATAAACATTGCCCGCAATTTAGTACCAGATCGTTAGACGATCTGTAATTCACCGAAAATACAATGTCAAAAGATAATTTCCTTTTCCATAAATACAACTTAGATTCTGCAATCAATTTTCAATTCGAAAAGGTATCGAAAAGAATTGCAAAGTTATCCTCAAAGGATGTTTCATCAGAATCAATTGCTCAAATAGCGGAACAGATTTACAACGAGTATGCTATAAATCCAATCGAGCTTATTGAAGGTGCAGTTAGCGCATCTGTAGAAGAAGCGAAGGTTGATGTTAGTGGTGATACAGACAGATATATACGTGATCGTTCAAGACCATTCTATTTGCCAGGAATAAGGGTCACATACTTTGTACCATTCATGGGAGATAAGGACCTTTTTTTTGCTAAACCAAGCCAATTTAATTATAATCCTCCGCATGCTGATATATCAGATAATGAGATTCTAATATCAACAACCGTATTAGGAACAGATGCGACCGCAACCAAATCTTACTTTGAAAAACAGGTTGCTGGAATAAAAGAATATCTTGGTTGGCAACAAGGCTCTATAGTATCATTCAATACGACTCTAGTTGGGTTTATTGACGAACAATTGAATAATAGAATTAAGCAAATTAAAGATACTGAAAAGAGTGTAGCAGAGTTAGGGATCCCAATTCGTAATCGACAAACATCTTCAGTAATATCTGTACCTCCGAAGGTTCAAAGTCCAAAAACAATTTCTAAAAAAAATGTTACTAAGGAATACTATGATGTATCCTTTTCATTTGCTGGAGAGAATCGTGATTATGTTGAACGATGTGCAGATATACTAAAAACAAAAGGAATAAAAGTATTTTATGATTCATTTGAAAAAGCATCATTATGGGGTAAGAATCTTGTAGATCACCTTGCTGATATTTATAGTAATAGATCTCGATTTGTAGTTATGTTTGTCTCAGAACATTACATTAAAAAAGCTTGGCCTACTCACGAACGACAACACGCACAAGCAAGGGCTTTAGTTACTAACGACGTTTATATCCTTCCAGCCAAATTTGATGATTCTGAAGTACCAGGTTTACCAAGCACTGTATCATATATTGATCTTAGGAAGACAACACCTGAAGAATTTGTGGAACTAATATTGAAAAAACTTTAATTTTACATCGTTCCCAACGATACACTGAGAAGTAGAATAAGTCAATTGCAAATGAATATTATTACGCAACCGCTAGATAATTTAACATTTTATGGAGTATCATATGATGCAATATTTACGACGGTAGTTACTATATCGATATTTATTTTTGGATATATAATAAATAGATTTATCGAATATCGAAAAGAAGTTAGGAGTAAAAAAGAATTACGAGAGTTAATAATCGTCCAGTTAAATACACTATTGGAGCCTATAGAAAAACAAAGTATTGCTTTTAAGGAATTGAGTGACTCTATTATTTCAAAAAAGTATCAAGATTATGTTTATCAGGAAGGAAATTACCACACTGGATATTTAACAAATTTGCCTTCAGTAGATATTTATAAATCCTTCGTTTATGGTTCGAAAAAATATAAATCTGAAAGAATTAAGGCGTACAATTTATTTCTAAAGACTTTAGCGTTCTTTGGAAGACAAAGTCAAATTACTAAAGATCAATTTATCGAGTTTATTGGTAGACATAAATCATACATTGATATTTGGAATGAGCACACAAATGCAATAGTTCGTTATCACGATTATCTACTAAGTTTTGCAAAACGAAATAAGATATCTCCTGGTAAAGATCCATTTCTTAAAGAGTTTAATCTAATCATTCATAATTGGGCTAAAATTCAAAATAGGACTGATATTCAAACTCTTTTAGAGCATTTTTTAAAACCGTTAAAGGCTCTTTGTTTAGCAAACCCTTCTGATGAAAGAACCAATGTATTACTGCCTCGGATAATCGAAGCTAATCAGGCGTATTCAAATAGAGAACACCTACTAGATTTAATGGGAAATTATTTCAGAGAAGAGTCGGACAAACTGAAACTTAAGAGAGATGACTTAAAAAATATTTTAGAAATATTAAACAAATAAGCCAGCTTACATATAGCCCTGTCGGACAATCTAGTTGAGGACGGCAATGATCGAAGTTCTACTTCGCATGTCACGAATCAGGGTTTCGTAAAAATAAACGTTCCCAAACACTTGCCCACATTTGGCGGAGTCCGATCCGTTTAGTAGTACATTCTAATTAACCAGAGGAGGTAGTTATGAGATATCTGTTTGTCATGGGATCGATCACCATTCTTGCACTCATACTGGTTTCGAGCAAAACACCTGCTGAATCGAACAGTCAGGCGATGCCTTCGTTTAAGAATCTGATAACGGCGTCGCTCTCGGAGGAGTTCACGAAAGATCGGGAGGTATTAATGGATCTGGTGGAGATTCCGCCCAATACAACGTTGGATCGTCATTGGCATCCCGGGGAGGAATTCCATTACTATATGGAAGGAGAGGTTGAAATCAAGATCGAAGGTGAACCACCCATTGTTGGTAAGCCCGGCGAAGTTGGTCATGTCCCTTTCAAAAAGAAACATCAGGCAATATCCGGCGATAAGGGAGCAAAGATTCTTGTCTTTCGAGTCCACACGAAAGGGAAGCCCTGGCGGTATATTGAATAAGTAGTCCTTTCAATCGAACATAGTACACACAACAAAAAATCCGGGATTGCTCCCGGATTTTTTGTTTAATGGACAGACAGGAATGTCTGTCCTACCGTGTTATTGTCTTACATCTTCGCAATCACTGCATCGCCGAACTGCGAACATTTCACTTCCTTCGCACCTTCCATCAATCGTGCAAAGTCGTATGTGACTGTCTTTGCAGCGATCGCTCCGTTCAATCCTTTCAGGATCAAGTCTGCTGCCTCGACCCATCCCAAATATCGCAGCCGAGTGCGTCGGAGAGGTAGTCACCGTTCAGATTCAATGTTGCGACGACGTCAAAATCTTCGGGGCGGGTGAGGACTTGCTGCAATGTAATATCGGCGATCGCATCTTTAATGATCAGTCCGGCACCCGGTTTGCCGTCGGGAATTTTGCACCACGGTCCGCCATCCATTTCCACCGCGCCGAAATATTCTTTTGCAGTCTGGTAGCCCCAGTCGCGGAATCCACCTTCGGTGAACTTCATGATATTTCCTTTATGCACCAGCGTCACGCTCTTTCTTTTAAATTTAATAGCGTAACTGATCGCGCTGTGCACCAGCCGGACGCTTCCGGAATAACTGACCGGCTTGATGCCGATCCCGACATTGACATCGCTCGGAAAATTCTGCGCGCCGACGAGCTTCCAGAAATCTTCTGCTTTCTGTTTTGTGCTGAAACGGATCTTCCCGAAATCTTTCGGGAATTCCTTTGCGATAAAATCGAGAATCTTCTGTGCTTCCGGCGAGCCTCCCTTGTATTCGATCCCTGCGTAAATATCCTCCGTGTTCTCGCGGAAGATCACCACGTCGATCTTTTCCGGATGTTTGACGGGAGAGGGAACACCGGTGAACCATTGCACGGGACGGAGACAGACATACAGGTCGAGCATTTGCCGCAATGCAACATTGAGCGAGCGGATCCCGCCGCCGACGGGAGTGGTGAGCGGTCCCTTGATGCCGACAAGATAATCTTTGAAGGCGTCAACCGTTTCGTCGGGGAGCCAGGTGTTCAATTTGTCGAACGATTTTTGTCCGGCGAGGACTTCTTTCCATTCTATTTTTCTTTTTCCGCCGTATGCTTTCTCGACCGCCGCATTCATCACCCGCACCGATGCGCGCCAGATGTCGGGTCCTGTGCCGTCTCCTTCAATGAATGGAATGATCGGATTGTCGGGAACGTTGAGTTTTCCGTTGAGATTGGTGATTTTTTCAGCCATTGTTTTTCCTTTGTTATAAAAATGAAGTCCACCATTATGATGGGTTCTGCGTGAGTAAATTACGAAATGTTTGCTCTGATTTTATCGGCGACTTCTTTCATCTTCTGCGGATCGTCGTATTTCTTCAAATTCCGATGGAATGAAATGCCGTCATCTTTGTATCGCGGTGTTACGTGGATGTGGAAATGGAATATAGATTGCCCGGCGATCTCTCCGTTATTCGCGAAGAAATTGAATCCTTCCAGATTGAACGCCGTAACCAGCGCCTTAGCGATCTTTTGTGTCACCATCATCAGTTCGCCCAACTCGGAAGGGGGGACTTCAAGGAAATTCTTGTATTCTTTTTTCGGAATGATCAAGGCGTGTCCGTAGTGGATCGGCATGATATCGATAATGGAGATAACACTGTCGGATTCGTACAGAATTTCCGCGGGAATTTCTCTATTAATGATCTTTGTGAATAGTGTGCTCATGGATGTTCCAATATATGGATGACTGAGGTAAAAAAGTAGAAAAAGAAGTGGAGAATTTAAAGGGAAAAATCTCTATATTTCTTCACCAAAAAAATCATGACATCATCCCACCATATTATTTGAGGTACGTATGAAAAGACTCATTATTTGGGGAATGTTGATCATCGGTGCTGCATCGCTTGCACTGATGGGTTTTCAATGTTCCTCTGCTGAAATGACCAGCGCGAAACTGTACGAACAACGGAAAGAATACCAGAATGCCGAAGATCAATTGTTGAAAGAGCTCTCGAAGAATCCGAAGAATGAAGAAGCATGGTATATGCTCGGCAGAATGCGGTATGAATTAAAAAAACTGAAGGAAGCAAAAGACGCGTTTGACGAAGCCGAAAAACTCGGTCTCAAATTCAAAAAAGAAGCCCAACTGGCAAAACTCAAAATCTGGGGAGATCTGTACAACAGGGGTGTTGAGGAGATCAACAATGCAAAAGAACCGTCCGATTTTGACAAAGCGATCGAAACATTCACGATGGCTTCGTATGTGATGCCGGAAAGCTTGATGAACCAGCAAAGCCTTGGTTTTGCGTACTACCGTAAAGGAGACTATCAATCGGCGATTGAACCGTTGACTGTCGCTTTCGAACAAGGTAAATCTGAAACAGCGTTGAAGATTTTGGTCGGTATTTATATGATGGCTGCCGACAGAGCAAAATCTGCATTCACTGAAGCGAACCGGGATGCGATCGAATTGAAAAAGAATCTTGACCTGGTGCGTGAAAAGATAAAAGCGGCTGATGTAAAGTACTATATCGGGCAGCCGACATCCACCAAACAAGAGACAAAAGGAAAAGGAAAAAATGCGATCGTTGTAAAAGAAGAGTGGATGTATGCACCGTACAATCTGGTGATTGTTATTGAAGGCGACCTTGTGAGCAGCGTGAAATATACATCTCCGTTCGTGCCGAAGATCGATTCTTCGAAAATATTCGAAGCACGTGCCGAATACACGAAAGCGATCGACGTATTGAAGAAAGGGAGCGTCATGTTTCCCGATGATCCGGAGATCTCGGAGAATTTGATGAATGCCTTCATCGGATCGGAGCGCAATGTTGAAGCGCGCGCGCTGCTCGATGAACGGGTGAGAAAATATCCCGACAGCAAGTACGACCAATACAATCTCGGTGTCTTCCTCTTGAAGGATGAAAAATTTGAAGGTGCAGTGAAAGCATTCAAAGAGGTCCTCCGTATCGACCCGGAATTCAGTTCAGCGACGTATAACCTGGCAGCAACCTATGTCAACTGGGGGGTTGCCGAGCAGGCGCGCTTGAAGAAGGAAGGAAAAGATGACGACAAATCGTATCAAGCGAAATATAAAGAGGCGATCCCGCATCTGGAGAAGGTGACGATCGAGAAACCGAACGATGTGCAAATACTGGAATTGCTGGGACAGGTGTATGCAAATCTCGGTGAAGCGGAAAAAGCGAAAGCAGCGTACGACAAAGCGGACGCCATCAGACAGGGAAAGAATTAATCAGCACACATGCCGCAGCGGATATTCATCCGCTTGCGGCATTTTTTATTGCAGGGATAAGACATGAGCAACCAACAACCGCCACAGGGGCAGCAGATCAACATCGAATTGAACGAGAAGGAAGCCGAGGGGATCTATTCCAATCTTGCGATCATCACGCATTCGCCGGCAGAGTTCGTCGTGGATTTTACGCGCATACTGCCGGGTGTGCCGAAAGCAAAAGTGCACGCACGGATCGTGATGACGCCGCAGCACACGAAACTGCTGCTGAACGCGTTGAAGGATAATATCCATAAGTACGAAGAGAAATTCGGGGAAATAAAAATTTTGGGGGAAGATCTGCCAAATCCGTCATTCGGATTCCAAATACCCACCAAAGAAGAGAAGATCCATTAAGTGTGACGGGGTGCAACGCATTGCACCCCTTTTTGTCGTACTTCTCACCATTAGATTTTTTTAACAGTGCGCTGTACAATTGCGTTTGGTACGATGCGATTGTACTTTCGTTGATAGAATTTATATTCATATACCATTCTTCAGTTGGGGGTTTTTTATGCAACATATCCTTCGAAGCGTCGGCATGAGGATGACATCATTTCTCATGCTCCTTGCGCTTCTTCCTTTTTCATTCAATTGTGTCAAGTCGCCGCTGGAACCGAAAGCGCCTTCGTGGAAGACGCAATTGACGATACCGTTGGTTGACAAGACATTTTATTTCGCCGACGTGATCAGGAAAGATTCAAAGTTCGATACGACAGGGGCAACAATTCTCTACAGACCGATCACCGAAGGGCTGGGATACAGGAAAGGTCTGCCGCCGGAAGTATTTAAAATGGCTTCGCCCCGCGGCAACACGATCGACCAGCAGATCGGCGCTATCCCCGTGGATATCGGTGTACCGCCCTCATTCAATCTTACGTCGAGCGATCTTGGCATCAACTCGGCAAATTTCAATCCAAGCTTTCCACCGCAAAGTGCAACACTGACACCGGCGCAGCTGGGTATGCCGACCGGAGTTCCACTGCCTGCCGATATCCCGTCGATCCCGATCGATCAGGATTTCGGCGACACGACGGAATTTACATATCTCGTCTTCGCCAATGGTACGATCAGCCTGCAGATCACAAATAATTTTCCCTTTGCGATACAGTTTGCCGGAAACCAGCTCTGGTTGGTGAACTTCAACACTGCTGCCGAAACATCGCAAACAGTGGCTCAATTCAATTTCACCGGACAAATTGCATCCAATTCCACCGCAACATCCGCTCCCGTACCGCTTGCCGGCGTGAAAATGGACGGCATCCAGAAGTTGAAAGGGACCATGTCGACATCGGGCGCTACCGGCCAAACGCTGCAGAGCAGCAATACACTTGCGGCGCAAGTGTCGTTCGCATCAACCCAGATCCAATCAATGGTGCCCGATCCGGCGCCGCCCTTCGCTCTCAATCAGATCTTCGGCGATTCGACAAACTTCCTCTATATAGTATTTGAGACAGGGCAGATGTCGATGACAATAACGAATAACTTTCCGTTCACAATAACATTTGCCGGAAACGCCCTTCAGTTGGTCAACAAGAAAGATACGACTCAAACAGTAGCGACGTTCAATTTCCCGGGCAGCATCAATCCAAATACATCCGCAACCTCCAGCACTGCATCGTTGACCGACGTTCAAATGGACGCGATCCTCAAACTCAAAGGGACTGTCGTCATCAGTAATTACTTCGGAAAGACGGTGAGCGGGACCGACAACATCACCGCGACGGTGAATCTTACGAACGGCAAACTACAATCGGCATTGGTCAACACACTGAACTTTAATCCGACCAACGTGCTGGAAGTGCCGGACTCATCGGTGAAGCTCGACGATTCGATCAAGGTAAAACTTGCGAGGTTCGACAGCGGCGCTGTCCGGATACGGATCGTCAATAACAATGCAGTGAAGCTGAGCGTCAAATTCAGCATCTCAGAGCTACGGGATAACAAGAACAACGGCGAAGAATTCCGACTGCAGGGGACCAATCCCGTCACCGGCATCCTCACGATCAATGGGAAAGATTCCACAAACGAACTGATACAAATGAAGGATGTCACGTTTGTATCCCGCGATCGCCAGGGTTCCGATACTGTCGTTACGCGGTTCCTTCATTTCAAGCTGGAAATAAAGACGTTGCAGGCAAATGCACAGGAATATGCATTGGTAAGTAAGACGGACAATGTCATTGCCGACGTGCAGCCGACAGGATCGTTCGTGCTGGATGAGGTGCAGGGGAAGATCCCTCCACGAAAGATCGACATTACGCAATCATTCGACGCCGGGATCGGTGATATTGGCAACAATCTTTCCCTTGATGGTTTCCGAAGTGCGATCAGCCTTGCCGTGAACGTGTTAAGTACAGGTTTATTCCCGACGGACGTGAACCTTGACATCTACCCCGCGAACAAGAACGGCATCGAAGGGACACCGGTCAACATAACGCGGCGCATCAACCCGGGTGACCCGTCTGTGATCGCGATCGACAGTTCTCAGGTCAACTCGCTGATGAATAGTTTTCTTGCGACGAGCCAGGAACTCCCTTCGAAATTCAACCTTCGGGGGTTTGTGATGGTGAGCCCGTTGGATATATATAATGATACGACGACTGCCACTGCCGGTATTGGTCGTGTTGTTCAGGAAGACAGCGTCTTTGTGAATATGGATTATGCTATTCCGATTGCAATCGGAATTCAGAATGCCGTGTTGAAAGATACGGTATCGATATCGGCGAATGTTCCTGACACATCGCAGATCAATTTGATCGAGGAGGGGAGAGTGTTCTTCGACCTTACCAGTACTTTCCCATTGGCTATCGAGGTACGCACAAAATTATTGAAAGCAGATCCTTCTGATTCGACAAAAGCGAGTTTGACCGACCCACCGGTATTGGTTCTTGATACTCTCTCTGTGGACGGAAGCGTGGATCATACGAACAAGAATTCGTTTACATTTATGTCGTTGTCGGGCGAAGAAGCTGCAAAACTGAATCAAGCTTCGTTCACGGCAATTGATTTGAATTTTGCCACAACGATAAATAACGGCACTGTTCCCGTCGTGTTCAATAGAACAGACAGCCTGGTGTTACGATCATCCGCGAATATTCGATTCAATGTCGATCTGGACAGACTAAAATAATTCACACTGAAAAAAGGATACGAGCTATGAAAAATCTCTATAGAAGTACAGTCGCCACAATCCTCCTCAGTGTGATCTGCTCTACTTCACTGATTGCGGGAGGGGATAAATTCTCTCCCCGCCTCGTTGGTATGGGGCGGTCGTTCACCGCTTTGTCGAGAGGATTAGATGCCGTCGGAACGAATCCTGCAAATCTTGCTTTGAGTGACAGGGATGCTACGGTGACGATCAATCTTGTGCCGATAGGTTTTCAGGTCGGCAGCGACCTCTTCAATTACAAGATATATAACGACTACTTTACCGGAATTCCCGATCCCAACGATCCGAACAATAGAATCGGTAAACCGTTGAATGACGCTGACAAAAATGAAATTCTCGGCTTGTTCCCTGAAGGCATCGCCCGCACTCAGATGAAATTTGAGACTGCGCCGATCGGTGTCTCGGTTCAAATCGGGAATTTTGGGTTTGCAATTGTTCCATCGATCCAAACCGCTGTCAATCTTGACCTGTCGGAAGGGTATTTAAAATTTCCTCTGATGGGGACCGAGGTCGAAAAGAAATATTCATTTAATGGTACTGCCTTGAATGCATCGGCAGTTGCCGAAGTAAATACGTCGATCGGGTACATGCTTCCGATGGACCTGCCCAACGTCAGTGAAATTTCGGTCGGTATCGGCATCAAATACCTGCAAGGGCTCGCTTTTATTGCTACTGACCATTATAACGCATCAATCGAAATTGTGGGAGAAACAAAAACGTACCAGGATAAGTACGGAAACCAATATCAGGATTTTGTCGCAGAAGATATCCGCGGTGATTTTGAATTCCTCCAGTATGTTGCCGTGGACAGTACCGACTACCAGCCGGTCGGCAGCGGGATGGGATTTGATATCGGTGCCAGTGCGCTGCTTTTTGATGCAGTACGGGTCGGCGTCAGTGTTACAGACATCGGTTCGATAAAATGGGATAAATATACCAAAGCAATTGTGGGGGCATCCAGTTTTTCACTGAAGAATGCAGCCACACAGGCAGGTCAGGATACAATATCGCAAGCATTCAAGGGAACGACAAAAGATACCTCTGCATTTGAATTCGACCTCCCGACAGCATTCCACTTCGGCGCTGAAATGCGTGTCGACGAAGTGGTCGAGGTGATTCCGTTCCGCTGGACAGTGGCTGTGGACATGCATCTTGGATTGAACGAGGTTGCAGGTAACACTAAACTTGCGCAGTTTGCGATCGGCACTGAACTTGATCCGCTTGCCGGCTGGCTGCCGCTGCGCACCGGTATTTTGCTCGGCGGACGTGACCGGTTCTCATGGGCGGCAGGATTCGGGATCCATCTGGCAAATACGTTCGATCTGGATTTTGCTACGCAGAGTATCGCGATCTTGACGAATCCTGACGGATTCCGGACCGGATCGTTTACAATGGGTATGCGGTTGAGATTCTGAAAAGTTAGGCGTTGAAGGAAAGATAAATCCCCGAAGTCTTAAAGGCTCCGGGGATTTTTGATTTTAAAGAATGTAGCGGCTCAGATCTCTGTTCTTTGCAATGGTCGAGAGTTTCGATTCCACCATCACCTGGGTAATGGATATTTTTTTGCTCTCGATATTATCGGGAGAATTGTACAGGATGTCATCGAGGAGCGTCGTCAATATCGTATGCAGCCGTCTCGCGCCGATGTTCTCCACTTCGTCATTCACTTGCGATGCGATCCGTGCGATCGCTTTGATGGCATCGTCGGCAAATGAAATTTCAA
This sequence comes from Ignavibacteriales bacterium, assembly GCA_016182545.1. Lineage (GTDB taxonomy): Bacteria > Bacteroidota > Ignavibacteria > UBA10030 > UBA8401 > SpSt-333. Next base: position 42,645 of record JACPGG010000032.1, on the reverse strand, counting down.
CGCCGTCGGTTTTCAGCAACTCGGTGTACTGCTTCAACAAAGCATTTTGCGGAAGCGTTAATATCTTCACAAAATCATCTTCGGTCAAACTTTTCAGTTCAACGCGGATCGGAAAGCGCCCCTGCAATTCCGGGATCAGATCGGACGGTTTGGCAACATGAAACGCCCCTGACGCGATGAACAATACATGGTCGGTCTTGACAGCACCATATTTCGTAGAGACGGTCGACCCTTCGACGATCGGCAGCAGGTCCCGCTGTACTCCTTCACGCGAAACATCCGGTCCGCCGGAGGGTCCCGAACGGCTGCCGGCGATCTTGTCAACTTCATCGATGAACACGATGCCCGAATTTTCAACGCGGCGGATCGCATTTTTCACAACAGCATCCTGATCGATCAATTTCTGCGCCTCTTCCTGTGTCAATATTTTTTTCGCATCGCCGATCGTTACTTTTCTCTTTTTTTGCTTCTTCGGAAGGATGCCGCCGAGCATCTCCTGGATGTTCACTCCCATCTCCTCAAAGTTGAACGGTCCCATCACCTGCACGGCAGGAAGATTGTCGGTTGTTATCTCGATCTCGATCACGCGCTCATCCAGGTCCCCCGCAGAGATCTTTTCCCTGAACCGTTCGCGGGTCTTTTCGTTCAATTCATCGTCCGATCCGGTTGATTCCTCAGTCACTTTTGTTTTTCGAACGGGGGGGATGACGATATCAAGTATTCTTTCGATCGCCTGATTGTGTGCTTTTTGTTCAACTTCCGCGGTTTTCTCCGACCGTACCATTGCGACGGCGAGTTCGGTCAAATCGCGGATCATCGATTCCACATCCCGTCCCACGTAGCCGACCTCAGTGAATTTTGACGCTTCCACTTTTATGAACGGTGCGTTTGCAAGCTTTGCGAGGCGACGTGCGATCTCAGTTTTTCCGACACCGGTCGGTCCGATCAATATGATGTTGTTCGGCATGATATCTTCACGCAGATTCTCCGGGACCTGCAACCGCCGCCATCGATTGCGCAATGCGATTGCGACCGATTTTTTCGCGTCGTTCTGTCCGATGATGAACTTATCCAGCTCTTTCACGATCTGCGACGGAGTCAATTCATGCAGCGTGTTTTGCTCGTTCACTTTTTCTTTTTTTTGTGATTTTGCCATTATAGTTCCAGTATCGTGATGTGAGCATTCGTGTAAATGCAAATATCGGCGGCAGTCTTCAAACTTTCATTGACTATCTCTTTTGCCGGCAGTTTGGTGTGTTTTATCAACATACGCGCAGCAGCAAGGGCATAACTCCCTCCGGAACCGATCGCAATAATGCCGTCATCAGGCACAACGACGTCGCCCGTTCCGGAAATAACAAATGTGCTCTCTTTACTCAGCACGCCGATCATCGCCTCCAGTCGCCGCAGGTATTTGTCGGTGCGCCAGTCCTTTGCCAGTGCGAGCGCGGAGCGTTCCACATTCCCCTGATACATCTGCAGTTTTTCTTCGAACCGTTCCATCAATGCAAATGCATCGGCAGATGCGCCGGCAAATCCGACGAGAACTGAGTTGTTGTGCAGGATGTGGACTTTTTTGGTATTCTGTTTCATCACGGTGGAACCGAGCGTCACCTGCCCGTCGCTTCCCATGGCGCATGCGCCGTCCCGTTTCAAGCCGATGATGGTGGTGGAGTGGAATTGTTGTGTTTTCATGGTTGTGATCAGTTTAGTGCAAACAGCAGAAAATTTTGTTCGATGAAGTCATGCTTCGACGCGGCGCAAATTGATGAAAGCATCATCCTTCGACGCATTCCGACAAAAAACGTCGTCATTTGCTCAGGATGACTTCTTCATGTTTGTTCGTTGCTCATCATGACGATTTCTTTGACGCTCGGCAACAACTCAATGTTATATGGATCTCCGCAGCCGTGCAACGGGGATCATCATCGATTCGCGGTACTTTGCCACGGTGCGCCGTGCGATGTTGAATCCTTTTTCTTTCAGGATCGAAGCGATCTCTTCATCGCTCAGCGGCTTCGATTTGTCTTCCGATAAAAGAATTTCTTTGATCCGCTCCTTCACTTCCTTATTGGAAACATCCTCGCCGCTCTGCGTGCTGATCCCCTCGCTGAAGAAGTGCCGGAGTTCGAACACACCGAAATCGGTCTGCACGTACTTGCCGTTCACAACGCGGCTGATCGTCGATATGTCCATGCGGATCGTCTCGGCGATATCCTTGTAGATCAGCGGCTTCAACCCTTCTCCCGTTTCAAAAAAATCGCGCTGCCGGTCGACGATCGCGTGCATCACCTTCAGCATCGTTTCGCGCCGCTGGTAGATGGAGGCGATGAACCATTTTGCAGAATCGAATTTCTGTTTGAGGAACTGTTTTGTTTCGGTGGTGGTCGCTTTATTCCGTTTCGACATCAATTCCCGGTAATTGCGGTTGATACGGAGCGGGGGAACGTTCTTGTCGTTCAATTGAATGACGAAATTATTTTCGTCTTTGGTGACGATGAAATCGGGAATCAGATAATTTTCCTGGGCGGTGATCGTCCCTTCGCCCGGCTTCGGGTTGAGGTGGGAGATCATCGCCAGGATTTTTTTGACCTCGTCAAGGGGGATCAGCAGTAGTTTCGATATCTGTTCGTAATGTTTCTTCGTGAATTCATCGAAGTGACCGGTCAGCAGCTTGCGCGCGAGCTCGACCAGATGCGGGTCTGCCTTTGAAAATTCGAGCTGGATCAGGAGGCATTCCTGCAAAGAACGTGAGCCAATGCCGGGGGGGTCGAGCCGCTGAATGATCTTCAGGACCTCTTCCACCTGCGCCATCGTCAAGTGCAGTTTGTGGGTCAGATTGATATCGCTGACGATCGATGCGAGATCTCTGTGCAAATATCCATCCTCGTCGATATTGCCGATGATTTCCTCGGCGACGAGCATTCCCATATCGGTAACGTCGGCAAGATGGAGTTGGTCCAATAATTTCTCGGTGAGGGGGGTCGGCGCAGCAATCGGGTAATCATCTTTATCCTCATCATCGGTATTGCGCTGTTCCCGCTTCGGTGTGTACGTCTCTTCATCGTTGAGATAATCTTCAAATGTGAAATCGTCATCCTTCTTTTCTTCCGCCGCCTTTTCTTCTTCGGTCGATGCCGGCGTGTCGTCATCGCTTTGTTCCGCCTCGATCTCGTCTTCTACCCCTTCTTCCAGCAGCGGGTTCGCCTCGAGTTCCATCTTGATGTTCTGTTCAAGCGCAAGGGTGGGGAGCTGCAGCAGTTTCAGGTACTGAATCTGCTGCGGCGTCAGTTTCTGGAGGAGCCGCATTTGTTGGGAAAGGTGAAGCATGTTACCGTTGTTCCGTTTGTTTCAAAAGATCGTCCGTCCAATTATCTCCGAACGCGCGCCGGAGCGAGTCGGATGCGAATGCCGCGACGGGAATATTTTCGAGTATGCCGCGACTTATTGCCGGATCACACTCCTTGAAATATTCATAATGGATCTCTTTTCCGTCCCTGCCGATGCGGATGGGGAAGAGATGGCACGAGATCGGTTTCCGCCAAGAAAGTTTCTTTTCGAAGTACGCACGCTCGAACGAACACTTGGCGATGCCGTCGTCGTAATAGACAAAGACGCATGCCTTCCCGTCCACGCATTGAGTGGCGTAATTTCCCGCCGCGCCGTCGATCAGTCCGTACTGTTCGATCACCCGGATATGTTCCGGCGGCAAAAGGGATTTTACAACGGGATACGATCGTTCGATCTCTGCAACTTCATCGTCGCGCACCAGAGCCCCTCGTCCGCCGGCAAAAGTGCAGCAGGCACCCTTGCATGCATGAAGGTCGCATGCAAACCTGGTTTCCATCACGGAATCATCAACCGATATTTCATCAATTACGATCATTTACAAACATCGTGCCTGAAAAAAGATACGAATATTTTAAGGAAGTGAAAAGGTTTTGAAGGGAATTAAAGTTTTCTAAGGGAACAGTGTCAAGAGGAATTACATCCTCACAAACATTTTTCCCGCCATTTGCTTCACAATGCCCTTAAATTCCAAACTTAACAGGTTGACCAATGTGTCGGAAGGAGAGAGATTGGATAATTCCGAGATCGTATCGATATGCAACGGTTCGGAAGGTAATACATCGTAGATCTTTTGTTCGAACACGTTGAGTTGAGGGGGCTCGGATTTCTGTGTCGGCACTTTCAAGATCGGACGCAACGCTGCACTTAATTCTTCAATGACATCCTCAGTTGACTGTATCAATTTTGCCTGACCGAGTTTGATCAGTTTGTTGGGACCGATGCTTTTCTTTTCGGTGATGTGTCCGGGAATGCAGAAGAGCTCGCGGTTCTGGTCGAGTGCGGTCGTTGCTGTGATCATTGCGCCGCCATCCTCGTCTGATTCGATGATGATCGTTCCGAGTGACAATCCGCTGATGATCCTGTTGCGGCGGGGAAAGTTTCCGGGGGCTGTTTTTGTTCCCATATAAAATTCCGAAACAACGACGCCGTTTTCTTCTATTTGATCGGCAAGTTTTTTATTCTCGGCAGGATACATATGATCGAGCGCGCTTCCCATCACTGCGACTGTTCTTCCTTGCGCGTGCACGGTTGCAGTATGCGCGATCGTGTCGATGCCCCGTGCAAGTCCGCTGACGATCGTGATGCCGAGTCCGGATAATTCTTTTGCGAACCGCTCCGCCATCAATTTGCCGTACGGAGAGGGGCTGCGTGTGCCGACGATCGCGATCGAATATTGATCCTCCTTCACGAATTTTCCGCGCACGAACAGAAAGACAGGTGGGTCGTAAATTTTTTTCAGCAGGGAAGGATATTCACTATCCCACAGCGTAATAATTCTTCCGTCAACCTTGTTTAGGCGGGAGAGTTGGTCTTCGATGAACTCTTCGTTCAATATGGAATGAGCGATGGACGACGCGATCGTTTTGTCGATCCCTTCGATGCGTGCCAATTCTTTCGGAGAGGCGGAGAGAACCGCTGAAGGAGTTTTGAAGTGAGTGATAAGCGCACGAAGGCGGTTATTACCGATCTTCGGGATCGACGCGAGATGGAGAAGGTCGTGAATGTTGAGATGGGAAGGCATCGTTCTTTTTATACAACGTCAAACCCGTCCACCACTGCGATGATGACAGTATGAACAGGAACATCTTTCCGTTTCAGCACCTGCTGTGCACCGGCTCCTTCCTGGATGATCAGCACCGTATCGCCGACTCCCGCATCGACAGTATCAAGCGAGAGAATATCTTTGCCGATATGCGTGCCGTCCAGATCGATCGGCTGAACGATGAGGAGTTTGTATTCCTTCAAGGTCTGATTTTTTTGTGTGGAGACAACGGAACCGGTTACTTTGCAGAGTGTCATCGTATATTCAAATTAAACAACCATGAAGTGTCATTCAGAGGGAGTCCCGATGCAATTCAATCGGGACGACCGAAGAATCTGCCGGTGTGTTGGAATGCATACCCGCCAGAGATCAGATTCTTCGTCCCGTCATGGTTCGACTTCGCTCACCATGACAAACGGGACTCAGAATGACACAGAATTTTTTCCATCCGCTTCTTATCAATTTAAAATTTCTTTTTGAAACCGCTCCACTAATTTTCCCGCTTCATCTTTTGTCTTCGCTTCGGCGATGATGCGGATGATCGGTTCAGTATTCGATTTGCGCAAGTGGACCCACGACGATGCGAAATCAATCTTTAAACCGTCGTCGTTGTTCGTCCTTTCTGACTTGGAATACTTCTCGTGTAGTTTCGCAAGGATTGCGTCGGGCTTCATCGAGCCGAGTTCGATCTTGTTCTTGACGATCTCATATTGCGGCAGACTCGCTTTCAGTTCCGATGCGGTTCCGCCGAATTCGGTCAGTAACTGTAAAAACAAGCCAACTCCAACAATAGCGTCGCGGCTGAGATGGACTTGCGGAAGAATGACGCCGCCGCTCCCTTCGCCGCCGATGACCGAACCGAGTTCTTTCATCTTTGATGCGACATTGATCTCGCCGACAGGTGTACGGAGCACCGTTGCCCCGTATTCTGCAGCAACATCTTCTACAGCGCGTGTTGTAGAAAGATTGACAACGACCGAATGATTGTTCTTTCCGAGTTTCTTTTCGGCATGGAGGACGAATTTTGTAGCGGAGACAACGGTGTATTCTTCTACGAACGGAATCCCTCTGTCCGTGATCAATACGAGCCGGTCGGAATCAGGATCAATTGCAATTCCGAGATCTGCTTTTTCTTGTACGACACGAGAAGATAACTCAGTGAGATTTTCCGGGATCGGTTCGGGTGTATGAGCAAAGATGCCCCTCACATCGCAATGAAGTTCGATCACATCACATCCGAACTCACGCAGCAACTTTGGAACAATGATCCCGCCCGAAGCGTTGACGCAATCGACGACCACTTTGAATTTCCGCGCAGCGATTTTCTTTTTGTCGATATAGGGGAGTGAAAGGATCGCTTGTATATGTTCGTTGATGAATTCTGTCTTGATCTGCAGGTCGCCTTGTTTGTCCCAAGCTGAGTACTTGAAGTTTCCATGCTCGGCGAGAGACCAAAATTTTCTGTTCTCATTTGCATTCAGGAACATACCGGTAGCGGCGATGAACTTCATGCCGTTCCATATCATTGGATTGTGGCTTGCTGTAATTGCAATGCCGCCTGCTGCTTTCATTCGCTCGACCGCTAAACCCACAGTGGGCGTCGGGCAGATTCCCAAATCAACGACATTGCATCCTTTTTGAAGCAGAGTGGAAGAGACAAGATTGGCGATCGAATGTCCGGTACTTCGTCCGTCACGTCCGATAATAATCGTACCATGATTTGAGTATTCTGCAAATGCGGAGCCGTATTTTATCACGATTTCGGGTGTGAGCGACTCTCCAACAATACCACGAATTCCCGAAATGCTGACCATTAAAGACATTCATAACTCCAATGTTAATGATAGTCAATAATAAGAAAGGATAACCGTAGAGGCAAGGAAGTGTGATGTAAGAGTTTGCAATTTTATTCGAGTTTGTTCATATTCTCTCAGCCAACCCAAACCACTCAAAGGTCAGTCATGAAGTACAAGCACATTGTGAAGGTATTTTTCGTTGTTACCTGTGTTATCTTTGTTTTGATCCAGTTCATTCAACCGAATAGGGACAACCCGCAATTTGATCCTGCAATGACAATGCAGGCGGAATTGAATGTGCCGGCGAACATAGTTTCATTGCTCGATCGCGGCTGCTATGATTGTCATTCCAATGAAACCCGTTGGCCATTCTATGCTTATGTTGCACCTGCTTCGTGGCTTGTTTCGTACGATGTTTCGGAAGGACGAAAACATTTCAATATGTCCGAGTGGGGAAAATACCGCATGTCAAAGAAGGCGAGTATTTTGGGAGGTATCAACAGTGCGGTGAAAGAAAAGGAGATGCCTCTCCCCAAATATATACCCCTTCATCCCGAAGCAGATCTCACTGATGCTGAGCGTGATACGCTTGCCGCATGGGCTCAATCTGCTGCTGAAGAACTTATGGGGGGCGGCGAGGAAGAATAATCGCTGTATATCACAATAAAGGGGAACCTGTGATATTCCGTACGGCATTAGAGTGCAAAGTACTGTTTGTTGTGCACAGTATTCATCGATTACCCCGCTAAAACTCTTTAAAATAGTGAGACTCTATGAGATTTGTTGACTACTGCTGCAAATTTTACAATATTCGTGTGAGAATCTGGAGTTTATCCATGAATAGCATAACACGCCTTGCATTTCCATCTCTTTTCACGGCATTTTTTCTGGTTTCCTGCGGTCCCTCTCTAACAGATATCACCACATCACTTATTGAACAAGGTCGCAACGACGAAGCTCTTGCCCGCATGCGGCGTGCCGTTGTTCTGGAACCCAATGAGGCAGAATATCATCGGCTCATGGGGATTGCCCTCTATAACAAAAAGCAATATGCTGAAGCGATAAAGACATTTGACAAAGTTTTGAAGATGGATGATGAAGACGATCAGGCAGCGTATTATTTGGCTGCAAGTTATGAAGCAAGCAAAGACTACAACAAGGCGATACAGAATTACCGTTTGTACAACGAATTGACCTTCTTCGGGGAGTATAGAGAACTGGTCGAGTCCAGGATAAAATTATTGTACCGTCAACAAATGGAGATTGAAGCGCAACGCGCACTTCAAATGGAGAAGCAACTTGATGTCTCGAAAATTCCTTCCAACACCGTTGCAATACTCTATTTTGAAAATAAAGGACAAAAGGCTGAACTGAATCCGTTGCAAAAAGGACTGGCAGAGATGATCATCACCGATCTTTCAAAGGTAAGGTCTTTAAAAGTGATAGAGCGGATACGGCTTCAACAACTGATACAGGAAATGAACCTCGGAGAAACCGATCTTGTGGATCAAAAGACCGCTCCGCGGCTTGGTAACTTGCTTGGGGCATATCGTTTGGTGAAAGGTTCATATTTTGAACTTAAGGATGACAAGGTCAACATCGATGCATTTGTGGCACAGACGAAGACAGGTCAATTGGATGTAACAACGAATATTTCGGGCAACATCAAAGATTTCTTCCGTCTTGAAAAAGATCTCGTCTTCAAACTCATCGAAGAAATGAAGATCAAACTCACCGATGAAGAACGTGAAGCGATTCTTGAAATCCCAACAGAGAACTTTTTTGCATTCCTTCAATATTCGCGCGGCTTGGATTATGAAGACAGAGGTATGTACACACAGGCGTATGAAGCGTATTCCCAGGCGGCGATAACAGATCCGAATTTTTCTCAGGCAAAAACCAGCGCATCATCCGCTAAGAAATCCGAACAAATTGTCGGACCAACGACGGAACAATCCGGCAGCCAACAACAATCTGAAAACAATCAGCAACCCAATACAGTATCAACAAGCAGTACGTCAACCTCAAGTTCTCCATTGAGCTTATCACCTCCGACATTGGTACCATCCAGCAATCCGATCAATCGCCCCGGGGGAGGGAGCATTGGTGACAGGCTCAATAACTTGATCGGCAACATCAATAATAATTTGAATCCGGGTACCGGCAACCAGAACCAACCGCCGCCGGTTATTTCGCGACCGCTCCCCGAACCGCCGAAGCCGCCGGTAAATTAATTCATGAAAACATTCGTTCCGTTTGTCATGCTGTTGAGCAGCATTCTCTATTCTCAAACAGCGAGTATTTCTCCATTGGGTCCCGAAGGGGGAGTCATTTCCCATCTTCAAGGATCTTTGACCGATGATGTTGTCATTGCGATCGTGCGTGAGCGAGATCTCTATCGATCATCAGACGGAGGAGATTCATGGACGAAAATTGATATACCTGCAATTCAATCGAATCAAGCTGTCATACATGATCTGACGTTTCATCCCTTATCCTCAGATACCATCCTTCTCCCTACATCGTTTGGACTATATCGCAGCGCCGACAAAGGTTTGAGTTGGATTGCCGTGCAAGGATCCCCGACTCCAAAATATTCCGTCCAGTATGCGCCAAGTCTTCCTTCTGTGTTGTTCGGTTCCGATGATGGCGGGGTGTTACGTTCTACAGACGGAGGAAATACCTGGCAGCCGATGAAAGATGGTGCATATTTCGGCAATAGACCGATTTTTAGAATCTCGATCCACCCGGGCGACAATATCCTATCAACCATGCGTGTCGCTGCTACAACGGGATTTGAAGATACAATTGGAGTATTCTTCACTGCAAACGGCGGTACGACATGGAATCCTTTTATACCCGGTTTACCAAAAGGTGACGCAAGAAAAATTTATACTATTGAAATTGATTCAACAGGTCTGGGGAAAACCGATTACCGTATCCTCATCGGTACTGCAGACGGAGTGTATGGACTTCAAACAGATCAATTCGGCGCGACATGGCAATCTATCAAACGGAGTGATGTCAATTTTCCGATTCGCGGAGTCGTGACATCGGGGAAATTGCGGTATGAAAGATTCGATACCCTTTCTTTGAAACATATATTCGATCTGTACATCGCATCCAATGCTTCGGATTATGATGGACCGCCAAAACAATCGGGGTCGAGCAATGGTATTTTCAAGATAAGCTCCAACTTCGGAACAATTTCAAATTTCAGCATCATTCAAAATAAATTTCCTCAGCTTACGGGAGATATTACATCGATTTTTATTCCAACCAAGAGTGTGAATCGGCAAAAGATCTACATTGGAACTACAAATGGGGTTTTTATCAGCACAGACGATGGGCAAAACTGGCTGGAGAAGAATGGCGGCATTAGAAATCGTATCATCAGAAATATTGCATCACTGACAACTGCCAACAGCACGCCGTTGATTTTCGCTGGCGTCTTCGGCGGTGGTGTTCAACGGTCAACCGATGATGGGGTGAATTGGCAATCGGCAAACATTGGATTGACAAATCCTTACGTTACTGCCGTTGTTACTGATGATAAACGAAATATGGTATATGCAGGATCTGCCTATACGATTTATCGCTCAACAAATGCCGGTGTATCGTGGCAGGCGCTGTATGTGCCCGATTCGACAAAGATCGTCAAATGGAATAAGTATTCGACACGTGAGAACGATATGACGATACGTATCTCACCCAAAAATCCGGATTTGATCATGTTCTACGCCGGTGCCTATGGTCTCAATGTCAGCACCAATGGCGGACAAACATGGACATATAGACAATCACCACCCGGTTTTGATACAGTTCATATTCCGGAGAATATTGAATTCGATCCGATCGATTCACTCACTGTATATTTTACTGGCAACGGCATTTATAAATCGACAAATCTGGGGCTGACGTGGGATTTTAATATTTCATCAAATCTGCCTAAGCAGGGGGTCCCAAACGCACTTGGCGGTCCGGTTGCGATAGAAATGCTCAGCCCGACTGTGAATCCGCAAAACAATAAAGAGATTTTTCTTTCCACCGTATACGGTGAAGCGCAAGGACAACCATTCAGATTATTCAGAACGACGAACGGTGGTGGTTCGTGGGATTCATTGAATCAACCGCTCCCTGTGTATGATGTGCAGTATGACAGGTTTGATCCAAAGCGAGTCATTGCTTCAGGACCGGGAGGAATTTTTGCCACCTCGGACGGCGGCACAACATGGAAAATTCTCGTGAATCCCCAACCTCAAGAACCGTTCTATCTGCTCGGTTCACATGCCGAAGATGCCAATATTTATTTTGTCGGGAGTGAACAAGGGGGATATAAGATCGAACTGAATGATAGATCTAAACTGACGGTCGATACAACGGAATATAATTTTGGAAGTATCCAAGTAGGGAAGGACACGACATTGAATGTCTTCATGCGCAACACACTGGGGGCACGCAATGTGATCGTACAATTTACGGGATTAACGGACACCAACGCATTTCATATTCTTGGTCCCGATAATTTTGATATACCAAAAGGTTCGTTTGTTTCGTTTCAAGTACAATTCTCTCCGAAGCTCGCTGGGAACAAAACGGCGGTATTGCGATTTCGAACGACAGATGACGTTCTCGATTCCTTACAATTCATTCTGCGCGGTCATTCATTTGAGCGGTACTCGCTGGAGAAATTCACGTACGATTTCGGTTCTGTGACCGTTGGGAAAGATTCAGTCGTTGAATTCGAAGTGGATAACCTGTTTGGATTGAAAGCAATTACATTGAACTACATCGGCAATTCGGATACGGCATCGTTCAAGTACGAAGGAGGCGCAGCGGTTGTTATCGATACCGGACAATCTGTGTTGCTTCCCGTCCGTTTTACTCCTGCGTCGACCGGCGTAAAGCAGACATACATGGTTTTCACGACCACCGATCCAAGATTTCCCGGAGTGAAGTTGCGTTTCCAGGGAACAGGAGTGGCGCGGAATTTTAAAACTCGTCGAGTGTTGTTCGATGACGTAGGTTTCGTTGCACATGACAGTTCGCGGCAGTTTGAATACTTTAATCTTTTGAAATTGAGTCTGGAGCGCGCCGATATCAAAGTCGATACGACTCAGTTGATTCCATTTTCCAATTACAACGCAGCGGTTTATGTTCAGCCTGAAGGTCCCCCCCAGAGTAAGGACATAGACTCGCTCCAGAAATTTGTCCTCAACGGAGGAACGATTGTTGCATTGGGAGACTTTGGAATACAATCAGCCTCGACATTTAATCTGTTCCTGCACGACACGACGTGGAAAAAGCACAACGTGAAAATAGGGATTCAATTCAATACGGATCTTATCGCAGATATATCATTGAAAGATTCCTCTCTAGCCGGTTATGTTGCTGCATATCCTGTCACCAAGAATGTTCTCACGTACGGAATCGACAGCGTCGTCTTATTCGCTCCCGGAAGTTTGAAGATTGACACGACCGTGAACAATGTCATTCCTCTTCTTGCCGCACGATCGCCGGACCTCGTCTCGGTCAACTCTCTTGATTCTTCCGTAACGCCTATTTTATTTGCTCCCATTGCCGCATATTCGCAAGTCGGGAAGGGGAAGATCATCGTCATATCGGACTATGATATCTGGTGGAACGGAGATCTGGATGATACGACGAAACCGTACGGAATTTTCGGCGGGAATAACCTTCGGTTTGCATTCAATATATTCGGACTGGTGGACAATCTACTCGCTCAACTTCCGGAGCCGACACCGCAGGAAGCGTACAAACTTATCAGCATCCCGTACAATTTTACAGACTCTTCCGTACTTGCGCTTTTTAAAGATCTCGGACCGCCGAACGATCTTGTATGGAGAATGTTTGGGAAATGGAACGACAAAAGAGGGGCGTACGCGGAATTTCCGGAAGACTTCAAATCGATCCGGCGAGGAGAGGGATACTGGTTGATCACGAAACAATCCATCGAAGTCAATTTCGGTACGACGGAAGTACAAGGAACGGAAGAGGATTTCGAGATCCTGCTGCAGCCGGGTTACAATATGATCGGCAATCCGTTTCCGTATGAGGTCAGCTGGACAAATTCTTTCAAAGCGGATAGTGTTGAGCGCGTGTTATGGTTCTTCGACAAGGAGTTCGACACGACATCGTCGGTGATGAAACCGTTCAAAGGATATTTCATCAAGAACAGAGGAAAGACTGCAAAAACGATCAAGATCAGTTCTACGCAATTGACATCCACATCTTCGTTGCCGAAAAGTGATCCGGAGAGAAATCTCGAACCGCAAGAATGGAAACTTCAAATTTCTGCACTGTCGAAGAGAGGATCCGATGAACTGAACTATATCGGTATGTTGAACAATTCGGTTGACGGCATTGATGATGAAGATTTTTCCGAACCGCCGACCGCGCCGACAGATTATCTCTCCCTTTCGATCAGAAATAATGGCGATCGGCTCGCGGCAGATTATAAACCGCTCTCCCGTGAAGGACAATATTGGGATATCAATGTATCATCGAGTACCTCCGGGATCCCTGTTACTATCGTTTTGAATAAGATCGGTACCCTCCCTTCCGATTTTAAAATTTTTATACTTCATGTATCGAAAGAACGGGTGCATGAAGTCACTCAATCTCTTTCTCATGTATTGACGTTTGACAAGAAGGAACAATCAAAGGAAATTCGGATCCTGGTCGGGAATCAACAATTTGTAGAATCGAATACAAACGGCATCCCGATCATTCCCCTCGAATACTCTCTTGCGCAAAATTTTCCCAACCCGTTCAATCCGGCGACCTCGATACGGTATTCACTCTCAAACAGTTCTCATGTTAAGTTGGAGATTTTCAATACGTTAGGGCAAAGAGTAAAATCACTTGTTCAGGAATTCCAGCCGATTGGCACGTATGTTGTCGCCTGGAATGGTACTGATGATGGCAAAAAAGCTGTTGCAAGTGGTGTTTATTACTATAGATTACAGGCAAATAATTACACAAACGTTAAGAAGATGACGCTCATCAAATAACCATTAAATGTGATGATTATTACATCTTTCAAACTCCGCTCTCTCCATATTTGGGCTGTTCTTTTACCAGGGATTCTTCTCTTGAATTCGCTCTACGCCCAAATAGCCAAACCGGGATACGACGATAAAATGCTTTTTCGTGGGGCAACAGGGGTTACGACCGGTGCAGTCCAGCAGCAATATACGTTGTCGGGCTACGGCACCGTGTCCCAACAGTCAGCACCGCTGTCAATTGCAGTTCCGATTTCGAATCGGATGTTATTGGCAGTTGCAAATTCAGCCGGGATGACGACTGCAGATACATCTGAATTACAGGGAATAGCGGATACGAGAATTTCTTTATCGTACGTACTCCCCGGAGAGAAATTTTGGATCGCAGCCGGTGCAAGTATCCCGACAGGGAAAACAAAATTATCAAATACAGAATTGAAAACATCGACAATAATTTCTCAGGCGGCACTCGGAATGAAGGTACCGGTATTCGGTCAAGGATTTGGGGGCAATGTTGGGATTGCCTATGCAACAGCGTTTACACGTCGCCTCGTCTTTGGCGTCGGGACTTCATTTGCATATAAAGGCTCCTATGAACCGATTGAGGCAGCAAGCATTACATATGATGCGGGAGACGAAGTATCGGTTAATGTCGGGCTTGATTTTATCACATTTTCAAAAGAGGCGCGATTCTCATTCGATGTTTCGGGTACATACTTTCTGGAAGATAAATTGGACGGAAAAAAAATATTTCAATCAGGACCGCGTGCTATCATGTTCGCTGTCTACTCCTTGAAGACCGGGGCATACAATCATCAGTTGAGTTCGCGCGTTCGATATCGGTTGCAGAATACATCCATCACTGACTCGGTATCAACAAAATTTGACGCCGGATTGCAGGCAGAAGGGCAATACTCATTGACGCACCAATTGAACGAGTGGTTGGTCGGGAGTGCGGTCCTGGAGGCAAAATATTATACACCCGATCAATTTCAATTAGGCGGTCAACTGGTCGAATCGGGGAATGCAGAGATCGGTTCGGCAGGTGCGGACTTTGTGTTCATCGTTTCGGACATTTTGTTCCCGACGTTGAACATCCGGTATTCATTCGGCAATATCACGATCGACGATTCATTCTACGAGATCAGCGGGTTTGAGATCGGCATGGGATTGAAAATTTCGTTTTGAAAATATTTCACATTATTCATTATAATTTCCGGAAGGATAACAGTATGAAGTACAATCATACCACGTTTGGTGCCGTTGCATTGAGTGTCGTTCTTGCATGCAGCATCGTTTTTGTGCAGCCGACACTTGCCAGCAATCCGAAAACAATCGCGGTGTTGTATTTTGAGAATAACAGCGTTGTCGACAAGGATAAACTCGATCCGTTAAAAAAAGGGCTCGCCGATATGATGATCACCGAGATGTCCAAAGTAAAGGGGATCAAGGTCGTAGAACGCCAGCGTATCCAGTCGATCATCGAAGAATTGAATCTCAATGAAACCGAAATGGTGGACAAAGCGACCACGCAGAATATGGGCAAATTACTCGGCGCCCAGGTGATGCTGTTCGGCGGTTTTTCCAACCTTTTCAACGACAAACTTCGTATCGATGTGCGCATCGTGCGTACGGAGACCGGTGAAACAGTGAAAGCGGAAGAGGAGACCGGCGAATTGGATGAATTCCTCACGATGCTGCAATCGCTTGTAAAGAAAATTGCTGGCGATCTTGAAGTGAAACTCTCGTCCGAAGATGAAGATCGGCTTGAAGCGACGAAAGACGGCAATTTTAACGGATACGTTACGTACGCGCAAGCACTCGATTTTGAGGATCAAGGGAAGAAATTGGAAAAGCAAGGGAAAAGACCCGAAGCGAAAGCCGCATTTGAAAATGCAAAATCCACATATCAAAAAGCATGGGATGAATCCGACGGATACGAACCTGCCAAGCAAAAGGTTGACGAGATGGCAGCATTGATTACGAAATTGAAATAATAAAAATAAAATGAGGAGAAGAAATATGAAACGCATTCTTTCGTTACTCTGTGTCTGTTCGCTGCTTGTCGGAGCAATCCAGCCGATGCTGCTTTTCGCACAGGATATGCCGCGCGTTATGGTGGCTGTCGATGAAAAAATTGATGATAAAGATGCAACGGCTCGTAAAGTTGCAGGCAAGATCGAAAAAGCGCTGCTTGAAAAAGGGTACCGCATTGTCGATTCGAAACAATTCGAACAGGTCCGTGGTCGCGATCTTGCGATGGGCGATCTGAATCCCACTAAAGCGAAGGAACTCGGCAGACGGTACGGCGCTGAATTGATCATCGCCGGCGGTGCACAGACCATGTTCGGCGGCGAACGTGAAACGTACGGGATCAAAACGAACGAATTTACCGCCGATGGCGAAGTCAAACTGATCATTACCGATACGGGCGAGATCCTTGCCGTCGCAAGTGCTTCGTCCAAAAAAGCGGCTCAAGGAAAAGCGCAAGCCGCCTCCAAATCTCTTGAAGAGGTAGGGGACATGATCGCAGCGGAACTTATGACACAGCTCGACTCAAAAATGAAGGAGATGAAAGAGAAGCCGATCATCGTCGAGCTTATTCTGCAAGGAGTCAACGATGCTACGCTAGTGAAGATCGAATCTGAACTTCCTCAGAAGGTCTCCATGATCCAGAGTATGAAACTGCGTTATATGGAAGGGGATGCCGCTTCGTACGACGTGAAGATGAAGGGGACTCTTGACGATCTCCGCAGAGTATTCTCCGCGATGCAGGAATATTCGGTCGTCGGTGCCTCGGGCAATCGGTTGGATGTCTCGACCAAGACGAGCGGTGTGAAAAAAGCAAGTATGATCATGTCGAGCGCGCTCGAGATCTCCGAATTCAAAGCGGAGAATATCTTTCCCGCGCAGTTCGTGTACTATTCGAAGAATCCGATCGGCGCCGTAACATTGGAAAATACCGGCAAGACCGATATCAAGAATATCAAAGCGAAGATCTTCATTCCGAACTACATGTCGCTGGCATCAGAACAAACGATCCCGTTGTTAAAAGCGGGCGAGAAAAAAGCGTTCGATGTTTCCGCTACGCTCGATAAAGATAAATTGCAGACGGTGAGCGAGAATACCGTTGCTCAGATCAAAACTGAAATTGCATACAATCAGGGAGGTGAAGAAAAAGTTCGCAGCATCACAAAACCGGTGACGATCTACAGCAAAAATTCCATCAGCTGGAACCGTCCGTCGCATGTCGGTGCATTCGTTACCTACAAGGATGCGGCGGTCGAGAATTTTTCCCGTAATGTTGTCGGGAATGTGAAGTTCGATCCCAATTCATATCCGAATGCGTCACGCAATATGATCAATGCGATGAAGATCTGGGACGCAGTGCGCGCATTCTCGATCAATTATGTCTCCGATCCGTGGGTGGTTGCTGAGGGAGATGTGCTGGACGAGATCCAATTTCCGCGCCAGACACTGGCAAAAAAAGCGGGTGACTGCGATGACAGCTCGATTCTCATTGCATCGTGTTTGGAGAACCTCGGCATTCGAACAAAGCTGATCGGGACATCCGACCATATCTTCATCATGTTCGATACCGGCGTGAATAAGAAGAATGCGTCGCGCGTCAGTTTGAACGAGCGTGATTATATTGTCGCCGACAACACGGTTTGGATCCCGCTGGAAACGACGATCATCAACAAGCCGTTCTCGGATGCATGGAAGATGGGCGCCGATGGATATTATAAGACTGTCGATGCCAATGGAAAACTCGACGTGATCGACGTCCGCAAATCGTGGGAGATGTCACCGCCGAGCAATCTTGCCAGCGATGAAAAAGTCGCGGCGACTCCTTCTGCCGAAGAGATCGAAAAATTATTGAGTGCCGATGCACAAAGCCTGACAGCAGGCAATACAGAGATGCTCAATCAAAAGGTTGCATACCTCAAGGGTCAGAACAATGAACAGTCTGCAAATGAAGCGGCTGTTTTGTTGGCAAACGCCGGCAAATACGACGATGCCATCGCCGTGATCAAGGCGTACAAGTCTGCATCCACTCAGAACAATCTCGGCAATGTTTATCTGCTGAAAGGTGACTCGTTGAATGCCTACAAGAGTTACACCGCCGCCGTTAAATCGGATGAGAAAGATGGCGGTATCCATCTCAACCTGGGATTGTTGAAATATCTCGGCGGCGATCATGACGGCACCGTTGAGTCGTTCGCAACCGCCGTGTCAAAATTCCCGTCGCAGGAACA
This sequence comes from Ignavibacteriales bacterium, assembly GCA_016182545.1. GTDB lineage: Bacteria > Bacteroidota > Ignavibacteria > UBA10030 > UBA8401 > SpSt-333. The sequence continues at coordinate 24,452 of JACPGG010000032.1, read as the reverse complement.
GGCGTATGCCGAACTTGGTATCGAAAATATCGTCGCCGAAATGGGACAGACGCGCGCCGCTGAACGGAACGTTGTCATTGATAAGGGCGAATTGCAGAGCCTTCTCTTCAGCGCATTGCAAGACCTGCAGGCGCGGAAAGAAGCACGTGCCACCAGCCGTCAAGTCCGCCGCGGTGAAAATAAATTCATCTTCGGGGGCAGACGCGGTATCGATCCGACCGCGTTGGCAAATATCAAGGATTTCCTCTACTGGAAAATATAGTTGGATAAATTGAATAATTTTTAGCAAGTTACCCTCCAAATTGGAGGGTAACTTGTTTTTGAGCCTCCGGCTCATGCGTCAATGGCGCAAAATCCTCCCTTCTCTTATCACCAAACGGAATTGTCATGAACAAAAAACTCCTCAAGACTCTCTTCGGTATTTTGTTTGCCGTTGTTTCCGTGGCGCTTGCCACGTGGTTGTTCCGTTTCGAATTCTTTCAGTCGCTCGAACTCAAGGCGTACGATGCGATGCTCGATGCGCGCGGCGAACGTGAACACACCAGCAACGTTGTGATCGTCAAGATCGACGAATACACAATGAAGGAACTGGATTATCCCGTTCCACGCGACAAGTACGGCACGTTGCTGGCGATCCTTGCGCAAAGCGGTGCCACTGTGATCGGAGTCGACGATCTTTTTCCGACGACAAGGCAGGACAGCATCTCGCAGGCGCAGAACGATCAATTCCTTCTTTTCCACAATTATGCGCCGAATGTCTATCATGCCATCGGTCCGTTCATCCCTTCGGAGGATAATCCGGGAGAACCGAGGGCGACCGACAATGAAGCATATCAATTTCTGCACCCGCTCTCCATCCCGACTCACGGTGCGCAATTCGGATTTCCTCGTGCAACGTACATTGATGAACGCCCGTTCGATTCGCTTGCAAGTCTGGCGGCAGGTATCGGACACGTATTATTGCATCCGGATCCGATCGACGGAATTATCCGCGCTGTTCCGTTCTTTGTAGAATTTGCTGGGGATTATTATCCGACATTCGGCGCCGCGCTCGCATTTGCGGCCGCACAGGTCGATCTTCAAACGGTAAAGGTAGAAGAGACAGAAACAGGATTGCTTGTCCGCGCCGGTCAGTTGGAAATCCCGCTTTCATCGAACGGCGATCCTCAGATCGATTATGCCGGTTCGAACGATGTCTTCAAGCAGGTATCGCTGCAGGAAGTGCTCGATGCATTCGTAAAACAGGATAAAGAAGTATTGTCGATGTTCAAGGATGCAGTCGTGATCATAGGTCCCACGGCGCGATCCATCGGCGATCATAATGCAACGCCGATCACTGAAATTTCGCCGAACTGTTTTGTCCACGCCAACGTGTACGACCAGATCATGATGGGGAAATATATTACACATGCTCCATTTGCAACGCAGATGCTTGTCCTCATCATCATGGCGTTGATCGTCAGCATCGCGGCGATCTTGCTGAAACTCCGCTGGAGCGCCCCGATCGGAGTTCTTGTGACCGCAGGGTATCTATGGTTTGCCTTCTCCACGTTCACGAATAACGGTGAGGTCTATTATCTTATTGAGCCGCTCTTCGCACTCTTCTTCTGTTATGCCTCTGCAATGAGTTATACAGCAGCGACCGAGGGACGTCAAAAAGCGCAGATCAAAGGGATGTTCGAACGGTACGTCGACAAAGCGGTTGTGAAGCAGATCCTCGATAATCCGGAACTGGTAAAACTTGGGGGTGAAGAGCGTGAGATCACTACAATGTTTGCCGACATTGAAGGATTCACAAGCATGGCGGAAAAGATGGGACCGCAAAATACCGTGGCGATGCTTAACTCGTATCTGACTGAGATGACAAACATCATGATCGAGGAATACGGCACGATCGATAAGTACATCGGTGATGCGATCATGGCATTTTGGGGCGCACCGCTGGATGATGCCGACCATGCGTTCCATACTTGCAGCGCCGCATTAAAAATGCAGCGCAAACTGCTCGCATTGCATACGAAATGGATCCACTACGGACGTCCGGTTGTGAATCAGCGTATCGGCATCAACACGGGAAAAGCAGTTGTCGGCAATATGGGTGCCGAAGCGCGGCTAAATTATACCGCCATCGGCGATGCGGTGAACCTTGCATCGCGCCTTGAAGGAGTGAACAAAGAATACGGCACCCGTCTCTTGATGAGCGATTACACCTATCGCAAAGTGCATGACAAAGTCCTCTCGCGCGAGATGGATGTTGTCGTCGTTGTGGGGAAGACCGAACCTGTGCGTATTTATGAACTGATCGCGCTTGCAGACGAAGTGCAGACCGACGCGACGAAAAAATTCCTCGAATCCTACCACAACGGGTTGGAAGCGTACAAGAAACGGGCATGGAAGAGCGCCATCGACCAGTTCCAGCAGGCGCTCGTTATCCGCAAGGACGACATCGTTTCCAATCTCTACATCCAGCGTGCGATGCTTTTTGTGGACAACCCGCCGCCGGACGATTGGAACGGCGTGTTCGTGATGACAAAGAAATGAATGATCGTGCGACTCACCTTGAAAGTGAGTCGCACCTGTATCTTTTTTTTTCTCTTGTTCGCAACGTCGCAAACTGTGTGAAAAGTCAGGCATTGTCATGTTGAGCGCAGCGAAACATCCAGAATTATTCTGGATTCTTCACTTCGTTCAGAATGACTTTACTCAATAGTTGGTTTTCACACACACTGAGAGTTTGGGAACGAGATAACCAGCAGGCTCTGCTTTTTATTTTCGCTCTTCATTGCATTTCTGCCATTTCTTTAATACTTTGCCCGCAGTTAATTTTTTGCTCTCTTCACAAACGCAGCACTTCTATGAATGCCTTTTTCGCTTTCATCAATTCATCGGTCGGCAAAAAGATCCTCATGAGTTTGACCGGTATCTTCCTTTGCACATTCCTTGTCGAACATCTTGCGGGCAATCTTCTTTTACTGAAGAAGGACGGTGGCGAAGCGTTCGATGCATACGCACATTTTATGGGTGGCAATCCAATAGTCAGGACGCTTGAAATTGGTCTGTTTGCAATTATACTCATCCATATTATCAACGGAACATTCATTTGGTTTTCTAATCGTCGCGCGCGGGATAAGAGATATGCGTCATACAAGTTGGAGGAGAATACGACATTTCAATCGCGAATGATGGCAGTTTCTGCTTCGCTGGTATTTGTATTTCTGGTCGTTCATCTTGCAAAGTTCTGGGTTCCGGCAAGAATTTTAGGTGAACAGAATCTCTCCTCTCTTGTCTATGCGACGTTCCGCCAGACTTTTTTTGTCGTCTTCTATCTTGTTGCCCTTGTCGTACTCAGTTATCATCTGCGGCACGGATTCCAATCGGCTTTCCAGACATTGGGATGGAAAACGAAGCGGTACGGCGGGTTGATCGAATTCATCGCCGTCCTCTTTTGGCTTGTGATCCCGATCGGCTTCGCGATCATTCCTCTCTACATTTATTTTTACGGCGGCAGCGCGGTGGCAATGATGAGGTAGAAAGTTCCGGTGAGCGATATAACCTGAAGCAAGAACTTTGAAACAAATTTTAACTTTGAGATTGCTATGACACTCGATTCGAAAATTCCCGATGGTCCGATAGAAAAGAAATGGTTCGAACACAAATTTCACATGAAACTTGTGAATCCCGCCAACAGACGGAAGTACAAGATCATCGTGGTCGGTACCGGACTTGCAGGATCGTCCGTCGCCGCCTCCCTCGGCGAACTCGGCTACAACGTCCTCGCCTTCTCGTACCATGAATCACCCCGCCGTGCGCATAGCATTGCTGCACAGGGCGGGATCAACGCTCCGAAGAATTATTCTAACGACGGCGACAGTGTCTATCGCTTGTTCTATGATACGTTGAAGGGGGGCGATTATCGAGCCCGCGAAGCGAATGTGTATAGATTGGCAGAAGTAAGCGGCAGTATCATCGACCAGTGCGTTGCGCAAGGTGTTCCGTTTGCGCGTGATTATGCCGGATATCTGGACAATCGTTCGTTCGGCGGTGCACAGGTCGCACGGACATTTTATGCCCGCGGACAGACCGGACAGCAATTGCTGCTCGGTGCCTACTCCGCACTCATCCGGCAGATGGATGCAGGTTCGGTAAAATTTTATGAACGGCGTGAAATGCTCGATCTCGTCGTGGTCGACGGAAAAGCGCGCGGCATCGTCGCACGGAATCTGCTCAACGGAAAATTGGAATCGTACTCTGCCGACGCCGTCATTCTTGCAACAGGTGGATACGGCAATGTCTTCTATCTTTCCACCAACGCAAAAGCGAGTAACGCAACAGCACTTCGGCAATCCGTGTTATACGCAGATCCATCCGACATGCATTCCTGTCACCGGTGATCACCAATCCAAACTGACATTGATGAGTGAAAGTTTGCGCAACGACGGGCGGGTGTGGGTACCGAAAAAGAAAGGGGACACGCGCAACCCGAAAGATATTCCGGAAAGTGAACGCGATTATTATCTTGAGCGCCAGTACCCGTCATTCGGAAATCTTGTGCCGCGCGATGTCGCTTCACGCCGAGCCAAAGAAATGTGCGACAACGGATTCGGTGTCGGCGCATCGAAGATGGCGGTCTATCTCGACTTTGCCGATGCAATAAAACGGTTGGGGAAAGAAGCGGTCTTCCAAAAATACGGTAACCTGCTTGACATGTACAAACAGATCACCGGCGAAGATCCGTACACAACGCCGATGCGCATTTATCCCGCCGTGCACTACACGATGGGCGGATTGTGGGTTGATTACAATTTGATGAGCACCATCCCGGGTATGTTCGTCCTCGGCGAAGCGAACTTCTCCGACCACGGTGCGAACCGGCTGGGTGCGAGCGCATTGATGCAAGGATTAGCTGATGGATATTTCATCGCTCCGTACACCGTCAGTGATTATCTGGCGAGCAACAAGTTCAATGCAGTCTCGACCGATGCCAAGGAATTCAAAGATGCTGAAAATTCCGTCACCGCAACGATCAACAAACTGATGGGGATCGACGGGAAGAAAACGGTGGATGAATATCACCGCGAGTTCGGGAAAGTGATGTGGGATTATGTCGGCATGGCGCGGAATAAAGAAGGATTGAAAAAGGCACTGACCCTTCTCCCGAAGATCCGTGCAGAGTTCTGGAAGAATGTGAAGATCACAGGTAATGCGCACGAGATCAACATGGAACTGGAAAAAGCGCAGCGTGTCGCCGATTTTATGGAGTTGGGAGAGTTGATAGCGATGGATGCGATGAACCGCGAGGAATCATGCGGAGGACACTTCCGCGAAGAATTCCAGACCGAAGAGGGAGAAGCCAAACGGAACGACAAGAAGTTCTCATATGTAGCAGCGTGGGAATACAAGGGTCCCGGGAAAAAACAGGTATTGCATAAAGAAGATCTCGATTTTGAATACGTAAAACCGACACAGCGAAGTTACAAGTAAGTTTAACCACCAAAACACAAATTCACGAAATTTTGTGTTTTCGTGACTTTGTGGTTACTAGTTCGGAGAAAGAATGAAAATCCATCTTAAAGTATGGCGGCAAAAAGATCAGAATGACGGCGGACGATTCGTCGACTACACGGCAAGCAACGTCTCGCCCGACATGTCGTTTCTCGAAATGCTCGATATCGTCAATATCGATCTGGTAAAGAAAGGGGAGACCCCTATCGCATTCGACCACGATTGCCGCGAAGGAATCTGCGGCAGTTGCGGTATGATGATCAACGGACGTGCGCACGGTCCCGGGCGCGGTATTGCCACGTGCCAGTTGCATATGCGGAGTTTTCAGGATGGTGATTCCGTGGTGATCGAACCGTGGCGTGCTGCCGCGTTTCCGGTGCTGAAGGATCTTATGATCGACCGTACTTCGTTTGACCGCATTATGCAGGCAGGAGGATATACATCGGCAAAAACAGGGGGAATACCCGATGGCAATGCAATTCTGATTCCTAAACCTGTTGCGGATGAGGCGTTCGATGCCGCCGCCTGTATCGGCTGCGGCGCGTGCGTTGCGGCATGCCCGAATTCATCGGCGATGCTCTTTGTATCCGCAAAAGTCTCGCAACTTGCTTTGCTGCCGCAGGGACAAGCAGAACGGACGACACGTGTGCAGCGGATGATCGCTCAGATGGATGAGGAGAAATTCGGCGCCTGTTCCAACACATATGCGTGCGAAGCGGAATGTCCGAAGCAGATTTCCGTCACACATATTGCTCGATTGAACAGGGAATTTATCGCAGCGCAGTTTTAAGATGTGAATTGAAGGTGCCGCTCACTTTTGAAGTGAGTGGCACCTTTTTTATTGCATGACGATGTTTTCCGAAATGAACCGCTTGACCGACCACCCGCTGCCGAGCAATCCTTGGCGTAGATCGTCAAACGGATCGTATTGGAGATGAGGAAGATCGTTGCAATAAGCAACGTCAATCCGATCGCGGCACTGGCGCCGATGAAGATCTTCACTCTTCTGTCCAGGATCTCCAGCAGCGCTTTTCTGTACACCACGTCGTCAACACCGGGTACCGTTGTCAACGCTCCGTAAACGATCTTCGCACTGTCCGAATTTTTATATTCAGGCGTCAACCGCAATTTAAATGATGCCGGCAGCGGATTAAAGTCAAGCACGGCATTGATATCTTCTCCGAATTCTTTTTTAAATATCCTTGCCGCTTCGTCCTTTGAAATATATATCGCGCTTGCAATGCCGGGGACCTTCATCAGGTCGCTCTTCACGTTCTGTGTCTCCGCGGAATCAAGTTCCACGGACAAGAAGACCTCCATCTCAACTTTATCGCGGAACGACTGGATGATCTGATTCGTATTCCGGTAAATGATCGCGAAGAGTCCGAGCAGCAGCAGCGAGATCGTCATCGTAAAGATGGTGATGACCGATGAGAGGCGCGCCCGTTTGAATCCCAAAAAACCTTCTTTGACGGTGTACAGTAGTGCCATGTTATTGTATCACTTTCCCGAATTTGTATGAGCCCAGGATTTTCACGAATGTCGCATGATCCGACAGCTCACGCAGTGCCTTTAGAAATTCCTTATTTCTTTTGTCAGAATCAACATCAACGAAGAAAATATATTCCCACGGCTTGCCGATCAGTGGTCGGGATTCAATTTTCAGCAGGTTGATCTTCCTGTCGGCGAATGCTGAAAGACAATGGACGAGCGATCCCGGCTGATGCTTCGTAGCAAAAATGATCGAAGTCTTTCCGTGACGGATGATACCGGTCGGTTTTTTAGACAGAATGAGAAATCGCGTGAAGTTACGATGGTCCGTTTCGATGTTTTTGCGGATGATCTTCAAACCATAATGCCGAGCCGCTTGTTCGCTTGCAATCGCAGCTGCATCGCTGCGGCGTTCCTCCGCTATCATTTTTGCCGCACCTGCGGTATCGTAGTACTGATGGATGGTACTTTGTTTCATTGTTTGAAGAAATACCTCGCATTGACCGAGTGCCTGAGGATGTGAATAGATATGCCGCACACCGGCGATCGATGTTCCGGGCATTGCCATCAAACAGTGATGGATGCGGAGTTTCAATTCACCGACGACGGACAGGGGGTATTCGAGGAGCAGATCGTAATTCTGTGCGATGCTTCCGAAGACTGAATTTTCTATCGGTATAACGCCGAACAAAGATCGTCTTTTTTGTACATCGTCAAAGACGTCTCTGAAATTTTGCCGCGGAACCGGTGTACAGTTGCTGCCGAAATATGACAACGCCGCTTTCTCGCTGAAAGCGCCGTATTCACCCTGGAATGAGACCGTGATTTTTTTCATTCAAAAATTAGATTCGTCGCGCCACCGGGTGATCTTCCAGACGTCGCCGATGTTCTGCCGTTCCAGTGTCCAATTGGCATAGCCGTCCACGCGGACAACATCGCTGGCACTGAATGTGACAGTTAAATTGAAATTCCGAAGTATCGTGGCACGGAGGCTGTCCGATTCGACATTGGATGAGATTATCGTATTCCACACCAGATCAAGCCGCTGCACGTTTTGGAACAATCCGTATGTCGTCCGGATATCATCGTCGCGTCCCCAAAAGACATCTGCCCCTCTTTCATAATCACGATAGATAAAAATAAAGTTGGGTGCAAGCAATTCGCCGTAGATCGTTGAATCGCGGAAGGCGTACGCTTGTTTGAAATTCTGGAATACTCCCTCAATCTGCGTCTGGTCGCCGAGGATCGATCCTGAACCCGACGGTGATGTATCCAATGCCGGTGCAAACGGATTATCGCATCCGCCGATAATAACGATGGCAATGACAATTGATAGAGACTTCATTTCGCAAACTGTCCCTTTAACTCGCTCCAACTCGAATCCTTCTTTGTTTCAAAATCGATCCAACGATAGATCACCCAGATATTGTTCTTATTCGGCGACATGTACAATTCACTTCGTCCTTCAAACTGCGTCGTCGTTCCGGGTCGATTGTGGGGCACGAAAAGAGAATATTGGATCGTGTACAAAGCCGAATCCGACTGATACGTTATGATTTGTGGAGAAGATGTCGTTGTAAATTGAATTGATGAAGCGCCGATAGATGTTATGATATTTCTGAAGTAATCGACCTCCGATGTCTTATTCCATGTCGGAAATATTGACGAGTACCGCACTGCTGCAGACTGGTTCGGAATGAAGAGGAACTGCTGTTTATGTGTCGCCGAATCTGCGAACAATTTTTCGTATTCCGCAAGATTTTTTTGCTGTAATGAATTTTGGAAATTGCTGTAGAGCGCCTCTTTGGTCAGCGGGGGAGGGAGTGTTTGATTGTCTGTAACAGGATTTTCAGGATCCCGGGTGTCGAACAAATTGCACGAGATGACGAAAAGAGCGAGAACGGTACTTGCGATGTATTGTATACTACAACGCAACGCGTCCCTCCAATGCTCGCGTGAGTGTCGCTTCATCGGCAAACTCAAGATCGCTGCCGATCGGCAGTCCACGTGCGATGCGTGTGGTTTTGATCGACAATGGTTTCAATAACTTTGCAAGGTATAACGTCGTTGTTTCCCCTTCGACATTCGGGTTCAGCGCAAGGATGATCTCATCGATATCGTCGTTCAATCGGCTCAGCAATTCCTTTACTTTCAGATCTTCCGGACCGATGCCGTCGAGCGGGGAGAGAGCACCGCCCAACACGTGATACAGTCCATTGAATTCATGAGTCTTCTCGACGGCGATGACATCGTTCGGTTCTTCCACGACACAGATCGTTTTTCGGTTTCTCTTCTGGCTCGAACAGATCGAGCACGGATCGCTTTCGGTGATGTTGAAGCAGACAGAACAATATCTCACTTTATCCTTCACATCGACCATCGCTTTGGCAAACTTCACAACCTCTTCGCGCGGCATTTTCAACAGATGCATCGCAAGCCGCTGAGCTGTCTTTCGTCCAATGCTCGGCAGTTGTGCGAATTCTTCGATAAGTTGTTCGATCGTTTCTGAAGTATATATCATGGTGTCAACCACAAAGACACAAAATCACGAATACAGTCCATTTGGTGTCTTTGTGCATTTGTGGTTATAGATTTGGTAAATTCAGTCCCGGAATATTCGGGAGCATCCCGCTGGTCACTTTTTTCATCTCTTCCTGTGCCAATTTTTGCGAAGCGTCGAGCGCTTTGTTCACTCCGGCGACGATCAAGTCCTCCAATATTTCTGCATCCGCGGGATCAATGACCTCTTTTTCGATTTTGATCTGGAGTATCTGCTGCTTTCCGTTCGCGGTCACTTTCACCATCCCGCCGCCGCTTTCTGCGGAGACGCTTTTATTCGCAAGTTCTTCCTGCACCTTCCCCATTTGCTGCTGCATCTCCTGCGCTTTCTTCATGACCTCCTGAAGGTCGCCTAATCCCGGAATTTTCATTGGAATCCTTTTTTAGATTTTCCAAATCTTCAAGATGTGGAAAATCTATTCTTTATTAACTGATGTTACTCAATAATGGAAAAGTGGTTCGACGCGGCGCAGAAACGATGGTCATCCAGAGCAAATCCTTCGTTTTTTGAAGGATGCGTCGAAGGATGACTTCATTAATTTAGTCTGCGCCTTGCTCACCATGACCGTTTTTCTTATTCTGCGTACCATGAGTTATTACCCGAACATTTCCTGTTCGACTTCTTGAAAAATGATATGCCCGATCGTGATGTGTCCCTCTTGAATTCGCTGCGTATCATCGGACGGCACAACGATGGCAATGTCGCATAAATCTTTCGCTTTGCCGCCGTCCTTGCCGAGAAAACCGATAGTGTTGATCTTCATTTCCCGCGCTTTCGCGAAGGCATTGTTGACGCTTGGGGAATTTCCGCTTGTGGAGATTCCGATCAAAATATCACCCTCCTGTCCAAGTGCTTCAATCGAACGGGCGAAGACATTGTCGTATCCGATGTCGTTTGCGCCGGCGGTAAGATTGGACGCATCGGTTGTCAATGCGATTGCCGGCAAACCGGGGCGCTTGATCTTGGGGCTTAAGCGGATGACGAACTCCGTCGCAAGATGCTGGGCATCGGCAGCGCTGCCGCCGTTGCCGCAAAGCATCACTTTCTTTTTGTTATTGAAAGCACGGATGATGAAATCGATCGCTTTCGAAATATCGCCGGTGCATTGCTCGGCGATCCTCTGTTTGATTGCCGCGCTCGCTTTCAGCGAATCCTGAATGAACGATTGACGATAGACAAGTGTGAGAGGTAAATGTGCCATAGAAACAGTTAAAAATTACAAATTCAAAATTGAAAATTATTTGGTGTGTATTGCCGCGGCAAAATCTTTCATTAATCCTGCATCGCCGTTCTTTTCAAAAACAGTTCCGGTCACGATGAAGCTCGCTCCGGCAATGACTTTCTTTCTCGCTTCTTCGGGAGTCTTGATTCCACCGCCGACAATGAGTGGAACAGTGCAATATTTTGCAATCCCGCCAATCATCTCTTCCGGGACCGATTGATCCGCGCCGCTTCCTGCTTCGAGATAGATCATTTTAAATCCGAGGATTTCTGCCGCCAACGCATGAGCAAGAGCGATATCCGGCTTGTGTCGTGGGAGGGGGCGGGTGTTGCTCATAAACTCAGCAGACGTTGTCTTTCCCGATTCGACCAGCATGTACGCCGTTGAAATCGCCTCAAGCCCGATCTTCTTGACGATCGGTGCCGCGAGCACCTGATCACCGATCAGATGTTCCGGATTTCGTCCACTGAGCAGAGAGAGGAATAAGATCGCATCCGCTTTCGCTGAGATCTGTGTTACACCGCCGGGGAAAATCACAACAGGAATATTGCTGCTCTGTTTGATCGATACGACGCATCGTTCGAACGAATCGTCCGTGATGAGGCTTCCGCCGACAAGAAATGCGTCCGCGCCGGCTGTGGTCGCCTGTTGGATGAAAGTCGGGAGTTTCTCCAGTGCGATCTTATCCGGATCGACAAGAACGAGATACGCAGCGCCTTTTGTTTTTGAGGTAGCAAGTAATGATTGGTAGATATTCATTAGTTCATCATTCCTTTGACAACATCGGAAAAGCCTTTCAGTACGTCATCAAGTTTGGCAATATCTTTGCCGCCGGCAGTTGCAAGATGCGGTTTGCCGCCGCCGCCGCCGTTGAGTTGTTTGGCAACTACACCGACAATTTTTCCCGCCTGCAAATTCTTCGATTTGATCAGGTCGTCACTCACCACGCAAACGAGCGCCACTTTTTCATCGATCACGGAAGCGAGCAGCCCGACGCCGCTGCCGATCTTCAAACGGAGATTGTCTCCCAATGTTTTCAACGAATCCATATCATTTGCGGAAATTCTTGAACTGATCACTTTCACCCCGTTCAACGCCTGCGCGGATTGTATCAGCGCATCCAAATTCCCGCTCGCCGATTGAACCGCTTCTTTTGCCTTCTCTTTTTCGATCGCTCTTTTCTTGTCGCTAAGATCAAGAATATAATTTTCCAATATCTGGAAGCGTACAAGTTGGTCTGTGAATTCTTTCTTCAATTCTTCGGTAACGATAGATGCCGGAAGATCGGGAATATCCTCCAACTTTCTCAGATTTGTATCAAGTCCGAGCACCTCTTCGTTTGTGAACGGAGACTTTCCATTAAGTTCATTATGTACCGTCTGGATCGAATCTATAATGTCATACGCATACTCGATCCGCTCTTTGTATGTCTTGTTTTGAAGATTCAAATATTCCAGGGCATAGTCGTACGTCAGCGCTTCGATACGACGGACGCCGCTGGCGCTGCTGCTTTCCGTGCGGATCTTGAAAAATCCGATCTCCTGTGTGTTCTTAATATGCGTGCCGCCGCAGAACTCTTTGCTGAACTCGCCGAACTGCACGACGTTCACCTTGTCGCCGTACTTATCGCCGAAGAACATCAGCGCGCCCATCTTCTTCGCTTGATCAAACGGAATATTGCGATGGTGCTGCAGCGTGATATTCTCTTTTATCTTTTCGTTGACAATATTTTCAATCTCGGATATTTCCTGGTCGCTCACTTTCGCAAAATGTGCGAAGTCGAAGCGGAGATGCTCGCGCGCGACAAGTGATCCTGCCTGATGGACATGTGTGCCGAGCACTTGACGCAAAGCCGCATGCATTAAATGCGTTGCGGTGTGGTTGCGCATGATAGAATATCGGCGCGCAATATCAATTCTTATTTTCGCTTTTTTGCCACTTCCAAAATTATTAATCGCTTTTTGTAAATGCGTAGAATCTTGAACAAAGTGTGCAATGAATCCGGCCTCCTTCCGTGTATCAACAATAGGAATTATATCGTCGTCAAAAAGTATTTCCCCTTTGTCGCCGATCTGTCCGCCAGATTCGGCATAAAAGGGTGTTGGCTTTCTCAGAAAGAAGTAATTTGAGTTTGATTTATCTGATGAACGTAATCTTATAAAAAACGTTTCCTCAATATTCTTGATCTCTGTTTCAAATGCATCATAGTCAAAATCTGTTTTGATTAATTTTTTTGAAAGTTCCTCTATATCGCTTTCCGGGAAATCATAAATTGTTGTTTTCGTCGATTTGCGTGATCGCTCCCGCTGCTCTTCCATCAACTGCATGAATGTTGCAACATCAACTTGTAAACCGCGCTCTGAGCAGAGCAGTTGAGTAAGATCGAGGGGAAAGCCGAATGTATCGTACAGTTTGAATGCCACTTCGCCGGGGAATATTTTCGACTGCTTCAATCCGATCACTGCCTGCTCGAAAATTTCCAATCCCCGGTCGAGTGTTTGGTTGAAACTTTCCTCTTCACTCTTCACAACACGTTCGATATGCTTTTGGTTCGATACGATCTCAGGGAATACATCTCCCATTGTATCAACAAGTGTCTGCACCAGTTGATACATGAACGGCTCTCTCAGGTCGAGTTTGCGTCCCCAGCGGGAAGCGCGGCGGAGTATTCTCCGCAGAACATACCCGCGACCTTCGTTCGAGGGAGATGCCCCGTCACCGATTGCAAATGTCAGTGCACGAATGTGGTCTGCCACAACGCGTATTGCGACATCGGAATCCGAATGTCCCGCTTTGTACTCTTTGCCGGAGAGCGAGGAAATTTTTGAAATGAGCGGCGTGAAGACGTCGGAATCGTAGTTCGACGGGAATTTTTTGAAATCGCTCTTCATCGATTCCATGACGGCACACACTCGTTCAAATCCCATTCCCGTGTCGACATGTTTCGCCGGAAGTTCTTTTAATGTGCCATCCGCTTCCCGGTTGTACTGGATGAAGACGAGATTCCAGATCTCGATCAATTCCGGCGAACCTGCGTTGACGAGCGCTTCGGGCGCATCGCCTCTTTGAGTCAGGTCGATATGGATTTCGGAACAAGGACCGCACGGACCCGTATCTCCCATTTCCCAGAAATTTTCTTTCTCGCCGAACCGAAGAATGCGGGATGGATCGACGAAACGCTCCCATAGTTTTGCAGCCTCTTCGTCTGTTTTATAGACGGTTACCCACAATCGGGACTTCGGCATTTTCCACACTTCGGTCAATAATTCCCACGCCCATTCGATCGCTTCTTTTTTATAGTAGTCTCCGAACGACCAGTTGCCGAGCATCTCGAACAACGTATGGTGGTACGTGTCACGTCCGACCTCCTCGAGGTCATTATGCTTGCCGCTCACACGGATGCATTTTTGCGTATCGGCGGCGCGTGTATAATCTCGCTTTCCGGTACCGAGAAAAATCTCTTTGAACTGATTCATCCCCGCATTCGTGAAGAGCAGTGTCGGATCACCGTGGGGAATGACCGGGGCACTGGGAACGATGGTATGTTGTTTCGATTTGAAAAAATCTAGAAATGATTGTCGGACTTCGCGTGATGTCATTTTGATTTGATCGCTCTCTCTATTTCTATTTTTAACTTGGGCAATTCATTTTTAATAATGAACCAGACAATATTGATATCGACGCCGAAGTATTCATGGATGATCCGGTTTCGCAAACCACGAATTTGCTTCCATGGTATTGACGTCATTGCGTTCTTTGATTCTTCTGAAACTTTGTTGGAGGCTTCACCGATAATTTCAAGATTTCTGACTGCAGCATCAAAGACTAATCCATTTTCCTTGAAATCATCGAACGAGATATTCTTCGTGTAATCTTCAATCTTTTCTATACTCTCCAGTATGTCCTCAAGCAGTAATGCTATATCCCGTTTAGACATATTGAATATCTTGACCAATATACTTCATTAACTTTGGTTTCACTGCATTTTTGGAGACAAGATCGACTTTGGCGTGAAGTATTGATTCGAGATACTCAGCAAGATCGACAAATTGTAGACCAATCGGTTTTTCAAAGTCAACCAAAATATCTATGTCGCTTGTATCGGATTGTTCGTTTCTCGCAAATGAACCGAAAATTCCCAGCGACTTTACAGAGTAATTATTCCGCAACTCAGTCTTATGTTGCTGAAGTTTTTTTTTAATTTCTGAGGTTGTAGTCATATTTACACCTCCACCTGTGTCATTAATTCGATTTCTTCCAGAACGCTTGTCACTTGCAGGCATTTCACCAACTCTCCGGTAAACACTATCGCTTTGCCGGTGTGGTGAACTTCCCAGGTCAAGCCCTCCGCTGTCGGAAGATCGCAGCCTGTCGCCTTCATGATCTGTTCAATAACTTCTTCAAAAGTATGCACTTCGTCATTGAACAAGATCGCTTTTGCGGGCTCTTGAGTCTTAATTTCGTCGAGGAGTTCTTCCTCGGTTTGGATGTGTGTTTCTGCCATGAATCTTGAATGATTTTAATCAAAATACAGAAAATTGGATAGCGGTGCAAATACGCAATTCCTTGCAGAGGAACAGAACTCTTCATATATTTTGTTCAATAAACGGAATGATTAGTCCTTTTTGATAGAAAGAAAGAACCATGATATTCGACTTAGGAATGATAAAAAAAGTATACACCGACTATGCTAAGAAAGTCACACACGCGCGAAAACTTGTCGGGAAACCCCTCACACTCACTGAAAAAATTCTTTACGCACATTTTTGGGAAGCTCCGAAATCCGCCGCGGAGCGGGGAAAGAGTTACATCGATTTTGCACCTGATCGCGTTGCAATGCAGGATGCGACGGCGCAGATGGCGCTCCTTCAATTCATGTCGGCGGGAAGAAAAACAGTTGCTGTTCCTTCGACAGTACATTGCGATCACTTGATTCAAGCGGAAGTCGGTTCCGTGAACGATCTGCTTCGAGCGAATACGGACAATAAAGAAGTGTACAGTTTTCTGGCGAGCGTCTCGAACAAATATGGCATCGGATTCTGGAAACCGGGTGCGGGGATTATTCACCAAGTTGTTCTTGAAAATTATGCATTCCCCGGCGGCATGATGATTGGAACAGACTCGCACACACCCAATGCGGGAGGACTCGGGATGATCGCGATCGGTGTCGGCGGAGCCGATGCGGTGGATGTAATGGCAGGGATGGCGTGGGAATTGAAATTTCCGAAGATCATCGGTGTTCATTTAAAAGGAAAAATGAACGGCTGGACCTCCGCAAAAGATGTTATTCTGAAAGTCGCGGGGATATTGACGGTGAAAGGTGGGACCGGAGCGATTGTTGAATATTTTGGAGAAGGAACGAAATCGATCTCAGCAACTGGAAAAGGGACGATCTGTAATATGGGAGCTGAAATCGGAGCGACCACTTCCGTTTTCCCGTACGATTCACGCATGGTAGATTATCTCCGTTCGACGAAGCGCGGAGAGATCGTGAAACTGGCTGACAAGATCTCCGAGCATTTGCGTCCTGATGCTGAAGTGCTCACAAATCCTTCACAGTACTATGACCGCGTCATCGAAATTAATCTGGATGAACTCGAACCGCACGTCAACGGTCCGTTCACCCCCGATCTTGCATGGCCCATTTCGCAATTTGCATCGGCAGTGAAAGAAAAAGGATATCCCGAAGAATTGAAAGTCGCCCTCATCGGCAGCTGCACCAATTCTTCATACGAAGATATTGAACGCGCTACATCCGTTGCAGAACAAGCGCTGGCAAAAGGTTTGAAAGCAAAATCCGAATTCACGATCACTCCCGGTAGCGAACAGATCCGTGCCACGATCGAGCGTGACGGGCAGTTGAAAACATTGACCGACGTCGGCGGACTTGTGCTTGCCAACGCGTGCGGTCCATGCATTGGGCAATGGAAACGACATGATGTTGCGATGGGAGAGAAGAATTCCATCATCACGTCGTACAACAGAAATTTCACCGGACGGAACGATGCAAATCCTGCAACCCACGCGTTTGTCGCCTCTCCGGAGATCGTCACCGCATTTGCCATTGCGGGAAAACTCACGTTCAATCCGCTTACCGATACACTCGTCAACGCAAAAGGTGAATTGGTAAAACTCGAACCGCCGACAGGCGATGAACTTCCTGCAGACGGATTCAAACCGGATGAAGAAGGATTCGTTGCTCCTGCAAAGGATGGATCGAAAGTAAATGTTGCGGTCGATCCGAAGAGCGACAGATTGCAGCTGCTTGCGCCGTTTAAAAAGTGGGAAGGGAGCGATCTCGAAAATCTCCGCATTCTTGTGAAAGTAAAAGGGAAGTGCACGACCGATCATATTTCTCCCGCCGGAAAATGGCTGAAGTACCGCGGCCATCTCGATAATATTTCCAACAATATGTTCATCGGCGCGGTGAATGCATTCAGCGGCGAAGCGGGAAAAGGGAAGAATGTGCAGACCGGTGAAGTGAAAGAGTTCTCCACGGTTGCCCGCGATTACAAATCGCAGGGGATCGGCTGGATCACGATCGGCGATGAGAATTACGGCGAAGGTTCATCGCGCGAACATGCGGCGATGGAGCCCCGCTTCCTCGGCGGCAGAGCGATCATTGTCAAGAGTTTCGCACGTATCCACGAGACAAATCTGAAAAAGCAGGGGATGCTGGCGCTGACATTCAAGAATCCCACTGACTACGACAAGATCCACGAAGACGATGTCTGTGCAATTCGTGGATTAGCAACATTTTCAGCCGGCGTACCATTGAGTTTGGAATTGAAGCACAGTAACGGCTCGATGGATATGATCGAATTGAATCACACGTTCAATCAAGGACAGATCGCGTGGTTCAAAGCGGGGAGCGCATTAAATTTGATCGCTGAACAGATGAAGAAATCACCGGCAAAAAAGAGTTCCGCCAAGCGGACAACGGCAAAGAAAAAAGTTGTAAAGTCTGTAAATAAAAGCGTTAAGAAGAAGTCAAAAGTAAAACCGGCAAAAAAGAAGAAGGTGGTCAAACAGAAAACAACGAAACGAAGAAAATAAGAGGGAACGATTAGTCGTCGTCCGAACGTTTCAAGATATGAAAGTCTTATTTAACAACAATTGAGGGAACAATGTACGATCCAGTGATGATCCAACCATTTAGAGATGAATTGACCGATATCGGTTTCAAAGAACTGATGACACCGGAAGAGGTCGATGCAACGATAAGCAGCAATAAAGGAACGCTCCTTGTCGTCGTCAATTCTGTCTGCGGGTGTGCAGCGGGGAAAGCGCGACCGGGAATCCGTAAAGCATTGCAGCACACTGTAAAACCTGATAATCTGGTCAGCGTATTTGCAGGACAGGAAAAAGAAGCGACAGCACGGCTGCGCGAGCGGTGGCTGCAGGGAATTCCACCGTCCTCACCATCAATTGCTCTTTACAAAGACAATGAACTCGTCCATTTCATTCCGCGCTTCAAAATCGAGGGGCGCATAGCGGATGAAATTGCAGCGGACTTGGTCTCGGCATTCGATGAGTTCTGCGGTGATAAAGTGACGGCGTAAGTCTTCATCTTCGATACAAACAAGTGCGACTCACCTTTAAAGTGAGCCGCACTTTTGTTTTTAAACCACTCGATTTATTCGGCACTCTTTTCTATTTTGTATCGGTATTATTTGTTTTATAGGATTATCACTGATGAATAAAAATCTATTGTTTGTTGTTTTTTTCTTTTCATGTCTTTCTGCGCAGACGTTCCGGCTTTCGCGTCCTGTTCCCGACAATATTGAAGTGAACGGTTCGTATTTGTACGGAGAACCGCGTTTTGGCAATTCGTCATTGGCGCACACAGGGATTGATATTGCTCTTGTGTATGACACTGTGAGGTCCGCTGCGGGGGGAACAGTGACATTCGTCGGATACAATCCTTCCGACACTGTCGGCGGGTATGAACCGGGCGGGTGCGGGAACTACATCTATCTCCAAACGACATGGAATGCAAAAACTGTCTATCTGCTTCATTGTCATTTGAAGAAACCGATCGTTACACAGGGAGCAATTGTCGTAGCAGGACAACCGATTGCAATTTCCGGCACAACCGGAAACTCTACCGGTCCCCATCTCCATTTTGAGATCCGCGTCGGAACGACAAGTCCCTCCGCGCAGCGCTCCAGACGGAATGCTGAACTGTGGTTTGCAATGCAGGGAACAGGGGCGATCTATGGGAAAGTGCCGAGTGCGGCAAACAGTACGCGGGTGAATATTTCTCCCGATCCGAAGCCGCGTCCGCCGTACACCACGTATGGCTATTCGCTCACCTACAATTTCAACGATCCTGCGATCGGCAGCGATGACATCTACAATGAAAATTACGCGATCGGCGATGTGAAACCTGGAACGTATACGATCACGACGGTGAGCGGCACGTACAATCGAGTTGTTACCGTGAAGGCAAACGAAGTGGTGAATGCCGATCCTGCGACATCTGTGAACGATGAGGGACAATCGCTGCCACAGACGATTGCATTGGATCAGAATTATCCAAACCCATTTAACCCGACGACAATGATCGGATACCAACTTTCTTCTCCAAGCCATGTGATATTGAAGGTGTACGATATTCTCGGGAAAGAGGTGTCTGAACTTGTGAACGGACGGCAGACGGCGGGTGCGTATGAGATCCCATTTTCCAGTTATCGTTCGGCAGATCGATCCGACTGCTGCGGCGGTTCTTCGCAGCTTCCCAGCGGCGTGTATGTATACCGTCTCACTGCGCAAACGGACGACGGACAGAGCGTTGTCCTTCAAAAGAAAATGATGCTGGTAAAATAATGTTGATCGACAAATATCTGCCGTCGTACGATGTTGTGGAAGTTCATTCAGCCGTTCTCGACGCGAAGGTCGAATCAGTGTATGAAACAGTCAGAAATTTTCGCTTCGCAAATTCTACGCTGACAAGCCTCCTTTTCTCGCTGCGTGGTCTTTCAACGAAAAAGGTGAGCTTGCAGACTGTGCTGGATGCCGGTTTTATACTTCTGGATCAACAGGAAAATGAAGAATTCGTACTCGGTCTTGTGGGAAAATTCTGGACTCCGAGCGGCTGTTTGCAGCGGCTGACAACGGATGAATTCAACACGTTCAATACAGAAGGATATGCAAAAGCGGTCTGGAATTTTTCTTTCGAACGAATTGAGGAAAGTAAAACACGAATCGCGACTGAAACCCGCGTTCTGTGTCTGGATGATTCAAGCAGAACGAAGTTCAAAACATATTGGTTCTTCGTCGGACCGTTCAGCGGTATCATCCGCCGCGAGATTTTAAGATCGATTAAACACGCGATTGAACAGCGATAAGATGTCAGACATGGTGGCCAATCAGTGTGACGGTCTTTCCAATTTACAGCTGTATATTACCAGGATGTCTGACATCAAAAAATATTTTAAAGTATGCATACTCCCAAAGTAAAAATCTGCTGCATCTCTTCTATTGAAGAAGCACAATTAGCAGTTCGATACGGCGCATCGGCGCTCGGACTCGTTTCTGCAATGCCGAGCGGACCGGGACCCATTTCGGAAGAATTGATCGCGGAGATTGCCGCCACGATCCCTCCGGGAGTCTCGTCATTTCTACTCACAAGCAAACAGGATGCTGAGTCGATCATCGCACAGCAAAAAAAGACGCGCGTCAACACACTGCAATTGGTCGACGCAGTACCGGTGCATGATTTGCAGCGTCTCCATAACGAACTGCCGGGGATTTCAATCGTGCAGGTGATCCACGTGGTGGATGAATCATCGGTGGAAGAGGCGGTTGCTGTTGCGCCGTATGTGCATGCGCTGCTGCTCGATTCAGGGAACCCGAAACTTGCGGTGAAAGAGCTCGGCGGCACGGGGCGCAGGCATAACTGGAGTTTGAGCCGGAAGATCGTTGCTTCGGTGCAGAAGCCGGTCTTCCTCGCCGGTGGATTGAAGGCGGAGAATGTAAGAGAAGCAATTGAAACAGTTCAGCCGTACGGACTTGATTTGTGCAGCAGTGTGAGAACGGATGGGAAGTTGGATGAGGAGAAACTGAAAAGATTTTTTGATGTGGTGTATACATAACCTTGCGAAGGTTCAATAACCTTCGCAAGGTTTGCAGACATGCGTCTTACTTAAGCAAAATAAGTTTTTTGGTTTCGACAAAGTCGCCTGCCTGCAAGCGGTAGAAGTACACTCCGCTGGGAAAACCTGCTGCATTCCATTGTTGAGAGTACGCTCCGGCAGATAATTCTTCAAAGACTAGATTTGAAACTTCTCTTCCCAATGCATCAAATATTTTCAATGAGACAAATGAGCGTGTAGGAAGCGAAAATGTAATAGTTGTTGTGGGATTGAAAGGGTTTGGGTAGTTTTGGTCGAGTTCAAATCTGCTTGGTGTTTTTTCACTTCTCGATTGAATCGTCATAATTACAGATGGTCGCCTCCATACACCGTTTCCGTTGGTTCCAGCGAAAATGAAACTATCCTGTAAGATGAGGGACCAGATATGAGCATTTGGATTCAATCCGCTACTGAATTCCATCCAACTGGTTCCATTATTAGTCGAAAGAAATACACCTGGTGGAGGAGAGATCGAAGATGTTCCCGCAAAAAGATTACTACCTTTTACAGCGAGTGTTCTAATATTAGGGTTTGTCAAACCGTTGTTCACGTCGAACCAGTTATCACCGTTGTTAATGGAAAGAAATACACCTCCACCAAGAGTTCCAGCACAGATATATGTTCCAATCACTGCGAGTGAGTAGACAGAAAGGTTCGTTAGTCCACTATTGATTGCAATCCAGTCTGCACCGTCATTAGTGGAGCGATATATCCCATTATCTGTTCCAGCGAAAAGTTTGTTCCCGATAAAAACGAGTGAGTTGACATTAAGATTGTTAGGTAAACCGCTGTTCATAGCCATCCAGTTTGTGGCTGTAGTGTTAGATCGAAACACTCCATTTTCAGTTCCTGCGTACATGTATGTTGCATTTGCAATAAGTGCATGGACTGATAGATTTGTTAGTCCGGTACTGCGGTCTATCCAACTTGCTCCATTCCCCTTATTCAAAGAACGAAATACACCACTACCACCCGTGCCAGCAAAGATATAGGTTCCATCGGCGCTAATGACAAGGGCGCTTGCATTAGTATTTGTTAATCCGGTATTAATTGTTATCCAGTTTGTGCCATAATCTGTTGTTACAGAAATGCCACCCGATTCAGTGCCTGCATAAAGATTTGTATCTGAAACGGCAAAGCTACGAACTGCGCCACCTAACGGCCCATTGGTTATAACCCATTGGGCACTCACTAAACTAATACTGAACAAAAGTATCGCAGTGAGAAGGATGACTATTCGAGGTATTTGCATGCTAACCCCCTTTATAAAAAGTTTAAGTCAATTATTCATAAAAAAGTTAGTGAGAGAAATTATTAAAAATTATTCTGTAATCTATACCCAACAAAGAGAATAAGTAGCTAATCCTTTGAGTATTTTTCTACTCAATTCGTCTTGTTATTGCAGGTCATTGAGAAAGGAGTGCAGTTCAGCAGTAGATTTTGTTCCGGTCTTTTCGAGTATGTTTCTGCGGTGAGTATCTGCGGTGTGGCTACTTATAAAGAGAATGTCGCCGATCTCTTTGCTGGTTTTTCCCTCAAGCAGGAGTTGAATTATTTCGATCTCTCTGTCGGTGAGTGAATAGTGAGATTTGAGTTTTGCAGGGAGAATTGTTTTTAATTTTTCGTTTTTAGAAGCGGTGTATCTTCCAACAGATTCTTTGAGGTCATCAATATCAACCGGTTTCAGCAGGTAGTCAAACGCTTCGCTGCGAATTGCTTTAATAGCGTACTGGTCGTGTCCGGTAACGAAGATAAACGTAGGGAATACATTGTTGCTTCGAATGCTTTTGACAACTTCCAGCCCGTTGTGTTTGGGCATTTCAATGTCAAGAAAAATGATCTCAGGAAGCAGCCGAACAGCAGCAGCAATGGCTCGTTCTGCATCAATTGATTTTCCCACAACTTCAACATTTGGGATTTTGCCGAGCAGAGTTTCGAGCCGGTCACACGCTTCCTCTTCGTCATCGATAATCAGGCAAGTAATATTTCTTTGTTTCTGTTCCACTACGCCATCGGAATTTTTATAAGAACTTTCGTTCCGCCAGAAAGACCGTTGTTATCAATAACATCTTCTATAGTATAAGTAATTCTGACTTTCATGAGGTCATAATACAGATTCAGAATTTGATCGAGTATATGCAATCCTTTGCCCGTGTTGCCTTGTGAATATTTTTTTGCTTTCTCTCTTCCTATTCCATTGTCAGAAACCAGAATAGTCTGTTCACTGTGAGAATTTGAAATTAAAATGAGCAGATTCCCTGATCCTTCAAGATCCTTTAATCCATGCTTGACCGCATTCTCAACAAACGTGTGAATAAGCATTTTAGGAATGCTGATACCCACATTTACTTTCTCATCCTTTTTTATATCCCAGACGAATCTATTATTCAGCCGGAATTTTTCCAATTCGAGATAATTATCGACGTATTCCAGTTCATCGGATAATGTAGTGACAATTTTATCGGAATTTAAGATCGTCGATCTCAGCAATTTACTGTATTTACTGAAGATATAATCCGCTTTCTCTTTATCTTGTTTATAGGACAACGAGCCGATTGAATTGATGATATTTAGAGTGAAATGTGGGTCCACCTGGTTTTTAATGGATTTTAATTGAAGTTCGGCAATTCTTTTTTCCGTTTCATATTTTAATTCCGCTCTGTGCTGCTGCGCTTTTTGGATAAGGAGCACGATGGAAAGGACAAACAGATAAATACCACCGTAAAGCGGATACTTGAGAAAGTAGAAAGAATTGGAGGTGTACAATATTGTAAATCCTGCATCACTAAAAAGAGCAAATAATTCAGGTGGGTTACCTCCGTTTAATTTTACACTGCACGATAGTAATTCTCCTGTCTCACCGGAGTTCACAAGGACATATGAAGAGAAATCATTTCGGGTGATTATAATACTATTATGATCCTCACTCTGGAAAATCAATTCATCCTTTCCATCTCCGTCAAGATCGAGCGCAGAATAATCTGCACTAGCTAGTGGAGGTATATTGTATTTTTCTAACACCACAAAATCGCTGTTGCGTTTTTCAACAGAACCATCCCTTTTAATGATCCAAAAGAAGTCTGGCTTATCAAGCGTATCATAATACAGTATGGGTCTTTTCCAAGCTTCTGAGTATAAGAATTTTACTTCCCCTACTTTTTCCAGGGCAGACGTAAAAAGTGACAACGTGCAACCATGTTTCTCTGTTCCTGAATAACCATTCGCTGTCACTATATACATTTCATCCTCTCGTCTAAGAGGGACTGTTAAGGACCAGGAAGGATAATTGCCAATTTTCACCGGTTTATTTCGGAATGCAGCATCTTTTGTGAATATCATTAACCATGCGTACATATCTGAAAACGGTGCGCTCGTGTCGCTGTTACCTGTCGCATCTGATGTACACGCAAAGTCTGGTTCTTTCTTGTTATCAATCCTAAAAGCAAACGATTCCTTTAGTGCTGCAAAACTCTCTCCGGATTGAATAATTGTATTTTTTGCGGGATCAAAAACAAAGAAAGTACGCGGAGTAACTGAATAT
>JACPGG010000031.1 GCA_016182545.1 Ignavibacteriales bacterium | reverse complement strand
TGTTTGATACCGGGCGTCGTCAAAAATCTCGTCGCGGAACGAATCGTGCCATCCGCTCGTCGCTCCGCTGTTGTAGATCAATGCAGGACTCTCGGGGAGATGTTCGACGATCTGGTAGATCGTTCCGTCATATAACGTGTCGATCGCATTCGTCCAGCCGAGAATTCCCTTTGTCGGTTCGCTCACGTTCCAGCCGATCCCCTGCGTAAAGTCGTACCGGAATCCGTCGATCTTGTAGTCATCGATCCACATTTTCAAATTCTCGAGGACCATTTCCTGTGTTTCGGTGGTCCAGTGATCCATATCTTTAAAGAAGAAGAGTGCATCTTCGTTGTAGCGAGAATCGTTATTTGCTTTGAAGTACGGATTCGCCGCATCATCCTGCAGCATCTGCCACAACGGACCGGTCTCATTCTGATGATTATAGACAACATCGAGAATGACGGCAATGCCGAGAGTATGCGCTTCATCTACAAGCTGCTTTAATTCCAGCGGTGTACCGTACCCGGGCTCAAGCGCAAAATAGTGATTCAGATCGTATCCCCACGAATGACCGGATTTGCCGACTGAACCGTAATCGTTGACCGGCATCAGTTCGATCGCATTCACACCCAGATCCTTGAAATGGGTGAGGATGCTTTTCAAATCGGTGAAGCCCGACTGCCCTGCACCTTTTCCATAATACCCGCCGGCAAATTCGCCGATGTTCAATTCATAAATAACGAGTTTGTTCAACGGGGGGCGTTGATACTCCGTTGCCTGCCACACATAATCATCCGCCGTTAATCCCGATGATCCCGTCGAGAATCTCGTACCGAAGGTTCCTATTACCCTTCCCCATGGATCGGAGATTTTTTTTCCATTTTCGATCTCATAAAGATATTCGTACGACGTATCGGGATCGAGTTTCACGTTGAGCCACCAATTATCCGATGCGGGATCCTTTTTCATCACAAGCGGCGGGGCTGTTGCAACAGGCTGACCTGCATAGGCAATGCGCAGCACGACGAAACTCTTCCCCGGCACGCGGATGCGGAACGTTGTCGAATCGCCCGACTGCTGGGATGCTTTTGTCACTCCATGTTTGGCGTACGCAGGCATTGGCGCCTGTTGTACTTCATACACCGAATTTTGATAGACGATCGAATCACCTTTGTCCGTCGTCGCAACCACTTTCAGATAATTCGTTTTCGGCACAGGAGATGAAAGAGTGTAGTTGAGCACACGTTTGTCTTTGATGAACGTAGATGTCACGTCGGTCATGGAGGCAGATGCTGCATTTGTGCCTGTGTAGAACTTAACCGAAGCGATAGTGTCGCTGTTGCTGTGCACGATACCGACAACGATCCGATTGACATTTGAGGATACTTCTTCAGAAAAAAATTGGAAATAAAAAAGATTCGTCATCCGCAGCACAGAGTTATTGTTGTCGTTCGGATTCTGTTCCGGATTCAACGGATCGGCGTACCAGCTTCCGTCGTGGAATTTATACTGATAGACCGAATCGCCGAGCGGTGTCCGTGATGCATCGTGAATCTTGAATGTATACGTCTTGATCCATGCACCGATCGCAGCGTCGTACGACATGGCATTGCCGGTTGACCAGCCGCTGAATTGACCGGGCAACGACACGGGCGTTCCTGCCCCTTTGTGCGCACGAAACGTGATCGTCACGCTGTCGGCGGACGACTGCGCGTACACGGTTGTCACGAACAGACAGATCGACACGAAAAGACTCAAACGCTTCATAAGATGATTCTCCATTATAATGTTGTAAATATTTTTCCCGAATGAACGGGAAGATGTATAACAAGATTTCCGTTTTTTACTGAGACGATATCGCCTGTCAGCAGTTCTTTCATGCCGGTGGCACCGGTTGTCGTTTGAATCTTGAGATCGACACTCTTCTTATTCTTATTGATTGCGACGTACGATATCTGATCGTTCAATGATCGTTTGAAAAGAACTACATTCTCAGGAACATGCTCAGTAATTGCTGTAAAATCACCGCGGCGGAGGGGCGCGTTTCCGGTTCTGATTCCCGCCAGTGTTTTGGCAAGTGTATGGATTCCGGAATTCCATTTCTTTTCATCCCACACCATGCACCGGCGGCAGTCGGGATCTTTTCCACCTTCCATGCCGACCTCATCGCCGTAGTAGATCATCGGCGCGCCGATATAAGTCATCTGAAAGATAAGAGAGAGTTTCGCTCTCCAAACATCCCTTTTGCACAGTGTCAGGTACCGCTCCGTATCGTGGCTCCCCAGCAGATTCTGCATCGCGTAATTGCATTCATCAGGATAGGATTTTCTCACTGCATCAAGCCGGCTGATGAACTGCGATGAAGAAATTGAATCATGTGCAAAAAAATCGAGACAGGCGTCCCGGAACCGGTAGTTCATCGTCGCATCGAACTCATCCCCCTGAAGCCAGGGAGATGCATCCTGCCACAATTCCCCAACAATGTAACATTCGGGATTAATGGCTTTGACGACAGCACGCCATTCTTTCCAGAACTCATGCGGAATCTCGTTCGGCACATCCAGCCGCCAGCCGTCGATCCCCTTTTCTGTCCAGAACTTAGTGACATCAAATAAATGCTGTTTCACGTCCGGATTCTGCACCATCAATTTGGGAAGAGCTCCGTGTCCCCACCAGCATTCATAATTCGGTTTTTTCCGTTCGCTGACCGGAAATGAATAGATATTGAACCACGATGCAAATTTCGATTGGCGTCCGTTCTCTTTCACATCTTTGAATGCTGCGTGCGCCGTGCCGACGTGATTGAACACGCCGTCGATGACAATGCGGATACTATGTGCGTGGCATTCTTTGACGAGTTCGTCGAACGTTTGATTGGTGCCGAATGCGGGATCGATAGTGAAGTAATCTTTGGCGTTGTATTTATGATTGGAGTCTGCAGCGAAGATCGGATTGAGATAGAGTGCGTTGATGCCGAGGTCTTTCAGGTATGGAATGCGTTTGATGATCCCCTGAAGATCGCCGCCGAAATAGTTTCCCGGCTTCAGCGTCCCTCCCCATCGTTCGGAGTTCGGCGGGTCATTGGCAGTATCGCCATTTTCAAATCGCTCGGGAAAGATCTGATAGAAGATCGCGTCGGGAACCCAGTGAGGAACAAAGGACATATGCACACAATGTTGGTTTCTAAAAAATCGCTTCCACACCTTGAGATAGAAAAGGCAGGGCAATTACTCACCCTGCCTCTTGAACTGCTTATACTCCCTCATGAATGTGTGAATTCTTCATTCGACATTCATTCGGAAATATTACTTCATCAACATCATCTTCTTGACAGAAGAGAACGAACCTGCATCGATACGGTAGAAGTACACACCGCTCGAAAGCGTATTCGCATTGAATGTCACCTGGTAGTTACCGGCTGTCTGCTCGGTATTGACCAATGACATCACTTCCTGTCCGAGAATGTTGAAGACCTTCAACGACACGAGACCGTTCAGTGGAATCGAATAGTTGATGGTTGTTGTCGGGTTGAACGGATTCGGATAGTTCTGCTCGAGAGCGAACTTGCCGGGGATTCCGTCATTCTTGCGTCCGACACCCTTTGTACCGGTTCCAAAGTTCCACTGGTCATAGTACAGCGGGTTGATGCTTCCGAATTGGCTTGCAACGGTTGCAGTTGCGTTGGCGTCGTTGATGTTTTCGATATGGTTGTTACCGAATCCACCTTTGCCGCCTTCGTTATCGCCGCCATTGATACCGAACTTGAATTCCTGACCGACAAGATTGCGTCCATTCGCAGAATCGGGACCGAAGGTATAAACGTTGGTGTAAATTCGATCGCCGGAGACGGCGTCGCCATGCGTACCATCGTCATACATTTTCCGGTTCGGATTTGCTATCAACGAAGCACCCCATGGATCCCATCCGCCGACAGCCGGACCGTTGATTGCAACACCCCATTTATAGACGCTATCCTTGTTCGTAACATTCCAGGGACCCTGAATATCGAACAGCGTGTCACCGGAAGCTACCTGCCAGTAAGCAGGCTGCAGATTCAATGTAAACGTAACTGCGACAACCTTCGACAGTTTGCGCGTGTTGCGCCAGAACGGTTGTCGGTATTGCTTCGATTGATCTGCAACTGTATCGCGAACTGTGAATGTTTTTGTCATCACCTGAGCCGAACGCCGTTCTGCAAGAGAATTGTTCGTGCCGGTGTAGTTGAAGTTGTAATACACTTCACGAAGATCGAGAGCGTTCTTAATCAGATAATACTGATAGTACAGATCCGTTTTACCGGATGTATCGATCTTTGTTTTGAATACCGTATCTGTTGCTTGATAGAAGAATGTCAATCCTTGGCGAGCAAGTTGCTTTTCGCGAACTGATCCGCCGGAATTGGCAAATCCTGAACGAACAACAACGGTATCGCCGATGACGAATGAGTTTTTCGAGATTGCGTTCGACATATCAACGCGATAGGTGACGAGCACAGTATCATTTCCCTTCGGAGGTACTGCTGCAACATTCGCCCACCACTTCCAGTACAACGTTGAGTCTGGCATTGTCTGTCTGAAATTGAAGAAGCGGTTGCCCCCCGGAACCACATCAGGTGCCGGCAGAATACCATCTTCCCATTTCAACGGATTTGCATTGGCAGCATCGGCCGCATTATGTTGAACGAATTTGTATTCAACAGTGCCGTTGGCTGTCGTTGCGGGGAATTTCAACGTAACTGACCAGAAATTGGTACCGTCATATTGCCTTGAACCGCCATTGCCATGCTGTCCTTCCTGGGTCAGGAATCTCGTATTGCCCCAATCCAGCGGAGGAGTACCGCCGCGAACACCCATCTTCATCGTTGCTTTATTGAAGTCCTCATTTGTCGCCATATTAATACGGAACGTAACTTCAATCGAATCCGATTCGGTGTATGGACGCCAGAAGTACGGCTTGCCGTCCGCGACGCCATTGACAAATTGAACTGCCAGTGTCGTGTCGTTGTTGCCAACGGTCAACATGCGGTCATTTGTCGGCGAAAGATTCGCTTCCCAGCCGGCATGTTCTTGAGCATGTCCCGCTCCGACGTTTGCGTTCGCATTCGTAAAGAGTTTGTACGGGAAGGTTTGACCTGGTTTAAATCGGGCTTTCACTTGCCAGTAATCACCCCCAATGTTTGCAAACCGAACGGCAGAACTACCGTCCCAACGGAGTAAATTACCGTCGTCACCGCGCATCTGAACGGTTGACGAGGCTTTTATTGTATCCGGAACTGTAGACGTATTGACGACAAACGTTACCTCAACTGTCGGCGTGTAGTTCAATACATTGCGCGTTCCGACTGCAAAGCCGAGCGTTGGTGTAATAAACGCAGCACTGTTTAGGTTTGTTGTGGTGTTTCCGGGTGTGTTCAATACTGTCCATGTTACACCAGCATCGGTTGACCACCAAGATTTTGAACCTGTCGCAGAGCTGAATCCGACAGCAATAACATGGTTGGTACCGGCGATCGCGTGAACGCCAATTACCTGTTGATTCAATCGATCGACACCGGTCTCGATATTGATTGAGTCGCTCCATGTAACACCACCATCGGTTGTTTTGTGGACTTTTCCCGTATGACCTGTTCCACCTGAAACCGCATAGCCAAGGTTGGCATCCGAGAATGACATATTACGGATGAACCATCGTTTGCTTGTTTCAAAGTTTGCTGCTTTGTTCAACGTCCAAGTTGCACCGGCATCTGTTGATTTATAAACGCCGGGATGATTGATCAATCCGTCGGCATCATATGCTGATACCCAGACATTGTTTCCATTTGATGCAATAATACCGGCACCGCCGTTCCCGTAGTCAAAAATTTTCGATACGGAATCATTCGGTACATTCACTCGTGCCCATGTTTTTCCTCCATCGGTGCTGCGATTGAAGAAAACAGTACTGTCAATCTTATCACCCATTGCAATCGCAGTTGTTGAATTGACAAATTTGATACCATTGTAAAAAGCACCCGTGCCATATGGTTGTGCAACAGTGTCCCATTTCGCACCGCCATTTTCAGTCCGCATAATGTAACCATAGTAATCGGCTAAAATAGCAACAGTATCGTTAATCGGTGAAACGTTTGCAAACCGCATGCTCGTGCTCGTTGCTGTCGACTGACGAAAGGGCATCGAGAACTTGATCTAGGTCTTCCCGGAATCTTTTGAACGATAGCCGTAGTAGTTACCAACCAACGGGGCTGTCGTTCTTGCACCGGCAAACCACACTGCGCCGTTTGCATACTCTACGAGCCGGTACTGGCTTGTAGGAAGATCAAGGTTGACTGGAAGCCAAGGAGATGATGCTGCGGCAGACTTATCCAAGGAATACGATCCATTTCCTTGATTGATAACATCTGGTATATTCTCCTTGCCTCTTTTGTTGCCCGATAATGACAGTGCTGTGCACACGATCATTATCAAAGCTATACGAGACAAATACTTCATAGAATTACTCCCATGATATGTGAGTGATATAGTGGATTGTGGTTGAATCTTGTTTCGAGACGAGAATTGAGTAGAGAAAAGTTCTTGTCGTTTCACCTCCCCCGTTCGCAAAGTTTATAAAATTAGTCATGAAAGTCAAAAATTAAAATGTGATACCAATCGCAAATGATTGAATACCACCAAATTTGCCGAATTCCTGATACGAATAATCAAATGAAATAATATTAGCACCCGTGAGCTCGTATTTTGCGCCGCCGCCGATCGTGTAACCTTCTTCGCTTTCAGGTAAAAATAGAGATTTCATCCCACCCCGAAAAAAGAACATTTGTTTCCATGAAATCTCACCCCCAATGTTCACCGTTTCTGCATTATCACTCGGGCGCAATGCATCCACGGCAACGATGAAATTGAGGTCATCCATTTGCAGCACATCCATAGCAATGCCCGCCCTGAACAGCAATGGTAACGGCCACTCATCAGTCTTGTACTCAACCGGTATTGCACCATTGTTGCCGGAGACTGTCGGTTCGGGATCGTAGTTTCTGAACAGATCCTTTCCCTGCATCCTCATATCAGCTCCAAAATTCGAAATACTCATCCCGATTGTCATTCCGTTGAAATCGGTGACATATTTTAAGCCGACATCTAATGCGAATGAACTTGCCGATTCATTCCAAATTCTTTGTTGAATGTATTTTAGCGTGCCACCGATTGAGAAGCGATCAGTAAGATTGCGTGCATAGGATAGTCCAATAGCTATATCCGCGGCAGTCCATGTCTCACCTGTCCCGTCTTGAAAATCCTCTGTGGTCACTACCTCTTCACCGTAATTGAGTTGGGTAATGCTGACGCCAACCATACTACTTCCATCAAGATTTATCGATACACCTACCCAGTCAAATTTCGTGTCCACAAGCCAATCGGTATGGGAAACCATGAATTGCGATCCTTGCTGTTGTGAGACAGCCCCGGGATTATAGTATAGAGCTGTCACATCGTTGGCGAGAGCAACGTATGCTCCCCCCAGTGCAATACCCTTTGGTCCCACTGCAATGCCGAGAAATGGTGCGGCTGATGTACCCACCTTCGATTGCGACAATGCCGCACCGCCGAGCACCACGCTCATGAGTATTATAGCGATGGATTGTTTCAAGTACACATTCATAACATTCTCCCTATAGAGAACAGACTATTTAATGATTGCAAGTTTTCCGGTTTTTGTACCAAGCGATGATTCAATCACGTAGAAATAAACACCGTACGCGACGTCGAGATTTTCTTTTGTTTTCAAATTCCACGAAATAGTTCCGTTGAACATCGATCCGCTATGATATTCCGTCTTCACATGTTCTCCACGCACTGTGTAGATGGAAACTTTGGCACCGACAGGTACATTTTGGAATTCGATCTTTCGATCGCCTCGACTGAACGTACCGGGCGTCGGCGGATTTTCGTTGCCCGATTGTACGACGTACGGATTCGGAACCACTCGGATTTTTGACAGTTCTTCGGGCGATGGCGCGGAGGCAACAGTAGGCTTTGCCGTTGAGAAAGTGAAGCGATCACCGTTTCTGAACGGCTTGCCCAGCCGGATCTTTAAAGTATCGCCATCTCCCATCGTGAAATTACTGTCCGGTGACGGGAAGAAAATTGTCCAGGTGTACCGCAAAGAATCATTCGCATCCTTTTCGAAGAATTTGATCTCATCCTTGGCACTGATGCCGGACGGCGGGAAATCGATAAAGACAAATTCGATGAACCGATTCTCAGTTCTGTTGAAGATCCTGAATTTCACCGGATCACGCGGCAAGCCAAAGATGCCGGATGTGGTGTCGACAACCGAGTTAGAAAAAACAACATCGTAATCGGAAGGACTCAGATTCGCTTTATCCGGATTACCATCCCCGTCGACGTCCGTTCCATTGTCGAGGGAAAATGTGTAATCATAGACTTGCGTTTTCCGATTATACCCGCTCAACGAATCGATCACTACAACGGTCCAGTTATTGGCAAAACTCAGTTGCACACCATCGAATATATCTGTGTCTTTTGTCTCTTTTACGTACGGGCTGCCATTGATGTACCGGCTGCGATAGACGGGGTGGTACTGATATCGAACTGTATATTTTTTCAGATTCAGAGTGTCCGGCTGAAGGTCAAACCTATTTTTTGCGCGGATGGAACCACGTTCATAGTTGATGATGTATTTTGCAGTATCGATCAACGATCCGTCTCCAGCCGTGAGGGTGACGCTACCTCTTACCATATTCGGCTTCGGAAGCGATGTTTGAATGGTATCGATACGATTGGGGCTCACCGTTCCCGTGTAGAAGGAATTATCTTTGACGGTATAGTTTGTCGTGGCGGTTGCGGCAAAATATCCGCTATCCCTCGTATCCTGGAACGTTACTTCGTAATTGGTAGCGATCAGTTTCGATTCGTCAATGACTTTGTAAAAAGCCTTTCCGACGCCGGTGATCGACGATTGCAAATTCAATTGCACTGAACTTGAAGGCGGAGTATATCCGATCACTTTTCTGCTTGGAACAACAATTGCGACATTTTGTGATGTTCCGGTGATTCGACCCGCCTGGTTGATATCGATCTTCCAGCTATTCTCCGATGGGAAAATTCCTGCATTCTCATCCCCTTGATCGTATGCAACGATCACGTAATAGTATGTTCTCCCATTGACAACATCATAGTCGGTTGTATCATGCACAAGACCGGTATTATCGCCAAGTTTGTATGTAAAGCCTTCTGCCTGATCGAATATGTCAATCGGTGCTCGGAAATACCCGTCGATCGAGTCCTTAAGGTCGACCTGGAACGACGGTTTGTATCCTTTCTTGACCCCATTCGCATCCGTCACATTGTATGCATCGTTGAATTCATTATCTGATGCTTTGTAGATCTTGTAACCCTGAAAGTCCTTGATCCTCAGAACGGGATCAACTGCATCTTCTGATCTACGATCCCAATATAATTTAACTTGTTTGTCTCCCGGTACAGCAGTCAACACCGGGGCAGGTTCGGGTGCAATCGGAAATTGATAATTCGCATCATATATCTTTTGCACTGTCCGTTTATGTTTTAGAAGGTCCGTGATGTCATCTTCACGCGAGCCGCCATTGCCGCCGCCGTACACCAACGCGAGTGAAAATCGCTCGGTCTTTTTTGCCAGCAGCGGGAAGTATGCGGACGCATATATAAAATCGCCATCCTGTCCGTACTCCGGTCTATTGTTCACGATCGAAATAGGGACCGAGAAAAATCCGGGTCTCATCCTATTCCACATCAATTCATCGTCGCCAAGAGGGACGTCGTTCGATGGGGTAAAATATTGAAAACTAGTCAGTCCGATCTGGTCTGATTCATCAACATCCGTTTTATCAATGTTAGGCTCTCCCGGCAGTCCGGAATCGGTTCCGTTAGCGTTGATGCCGGATGTCGGCAAGCCATCTTTTTCTCCGAAATCCGGATTGGTCGGATCGGAGACGCCGTCACGACCGACATCATCAAAATTAATGTTCCAATCCAGATCATTGTCGATGCGATCATCCCGTCGTTCATCGACCATCGTCATCGGTCCGGCTGTTGAAACCGGCGTGTACGTTACCCGGCGAACAGGTCGCAAAATATCTATCAATGTTTTCACCGGCGGTCCCGGATCTGTCTTCACCTGGCGATAATGCAAATAATAATTTTCGTCGATGATCCCGTCAAAATCATTGTCCACGCCGTCATAGGCATTCGGATTTATTTCATTCGCGCCCGAGATCACGATCAATCCCCCTTCGGAAACTTTTGTTGTCCCGGGGGTGATAAGGATAGAATCCGCACCGCGCGTTTTTACTTTTACGGGAGTTGCCGGTAGCGTCAGAGTAGAACGTGAAAAGTCTTCGTTGATGAGAACGATGACCTGATTTGGATTCAGTGTCACAGAATCAAAATTCGATGGGACGAAAAAAGGAGTTTGCGGAGCCGGAACCCATTTGTCAGCATCGCCGTCATTATCAATCCCGTCAAAAGGATTTCCCGGACTCTCGAGAAATGCGTATCCCACCATCCCAACATTCCCCTGCCAAAACGGATTCCGCGTGCGGACGTTACGGTCAAAATCTCCGGTATAGCAGATATTCTCAACAACATCATAAAACGACCAGTCATCATCGTATTCGTTGAATAACTGGCTCCCTGTAACTCCGACGAGAGTTCCCACGATCATACCGAATGTTGCTCGGTTATAGTCTTCTGTCCCTGTATTTGTAATTTCATACAACCAGAAGATATTGTCCTGTGCGAGGAACTGGCTCCACTGCATTCCGCGGACGCGGACTTCCAAACCTAAACCATTGCGCGCCGTATTGTTTGCATCCGGTTTGAATGAGACGCCCGTACCGCCGACAGTATTGTTTGCGGCAAAATTGAACCGAATATCGTTATTATCATCCATCACAAAATAACTTTCCTGATTTGCACTCGCACGTTTTCCGAAATACCCGTTCCATGAACCACTCCATCCCGGATCCAGCGGATCGTTCATCTTGTCGGGCCACGCCAACGGCCAGGTGCTTTCATCATCGCTCATTGCAACACTCTGCTTGCTCTCATTGAAATATCCGGCTACCGGCATAAAAGTCCACGGCGTACCGCCGGCAGATTTGTCATTTGTATCCCACGATGATGCCGGGCGGAAATTAACGGGGCAGGTAACGACGGAATGGAATGTCAACGCATCTTTTTTTGCTTCGGCACCGACGAGCAGCGAAACATCGCCGATATATCCATTCGTGGAGTATATCCATGCACCCCTCGGGCGTGTATCAATCGGTGCGCCGATGATACCGGAATTACCAAAGACAGTTTTTACACGATTTCCATTGTGGACAGCTGCACGAGAGTATTGTGAACCCGACTGAGCAATCGCCATCTGGATTCCAAACGCCGCAATGAAGAGAGTGTTTATGATGGGACTAAATTTTTTCATAGCCATAGATCCTTTAAAATTCAATCGATGCACCGAATTCGATCCTGCGTGGTTCAGAATAATTGGTCGGGACAGTAAAGTAATCCGTAATATAATTGATGTATTCCTTTTGACCCGTATTGTATGCTTCCCCTTCGAATTTGGTTTTACCGGCACGTCCGGTGTCTCCATAGACGCCGGTTTCATTCCTTATGTCGAACACATTATTGACACGGAGGAAGAATGTCAATCGCAACGCATCTAACGGAACGGTTTTGTACATGCGAATGTCGGCGTTATAGTACGCTGGTTTAATTTGGGAGTTGGTCAAAAAGACTGTGATGTCCTGTGAAATATCCGGAGTGTACGGTGTGCCGCTTCCGTATTGCGAGATGAGGCTTCCTCCCCACGTCTCTTCGTTGTATGAAAAGATCGCATTGATCGTATGGCGCTGATCCCAGCCAAGGGGCGTCAGCTGTACTTCGGGCAACCGTCCTCCGGCAATTTGATTACGCGCTTCCGAAGGATCGGATGCCGAACCTTTGGCGATCTGGAATGTGTAATCCACTGCCAGGGACATCCCTTGCGAGAATCTCTTATCAAGCGAGATGATGAAACCACGAACGAAACCAAAATCGCTGTTCACGAATTTTGTATATTTCCGCGTTGCAAGCGGACCGCCGATGCCAATTTGGTCAGCACGCGATCCTGCAAGATTTCTGATATCTCTCAAGTACGCCGTCACATCAATACTCATGTCATCCGTCAGTTGTTGCTGCAGACCTATCTCGCCGTTGATCGTCTGTTCCGGCTTCAGATCGGCGTTTCCCGTCGGTGCACCGCGATGATCCACGTTTCCTTCGCCCCGTCCGACTTTAAATCGGGGGTTTGCATAGAGGCGCTCGAAATTGGGGATCTGGAAGAAATGACCGTACGAGAAATGGATCACACCTCTATCTGTTATTGGGAATGAAGCGCCGAAACGCGGGCTCACTTGAAGTTTGGGCGAGGCTTTCTTATACCAATATTTTTCTCTGTCCACAAGAGTTTTAGAAGGCTCACCTGCGTCTCTGTTTCCGTTGCCATTAAGATCAAAGAACGTATTTTCCGGCTTTACGGGGAATAAAATATCAGGATCTTCATCATCTGCCAGAATATTTGCATCCGGTTCAAAGTAATCCACCCTCACGCCGATATTGATGATCAAGTCTTTGTATTCCATTTTATCCTGGATGTACCCGGATAGTTCGATTGGATTGTGTGTATATCTGTCGTGATATTGTGTTGTATCATCCGGAATGTAGGTTTGTATATGAGGATTGGAAACGACAATGCGGAAGTCATTCTGCGTCGGAATGGGCCGCAGAGTAATATCTTGGAGAAAAATCCTATGTCTTCTCCCTTCGATGCCGAATTTTACGAAATGTTCGTTGTTCACCTGACTGCTGACGTCAAGTTTCAACAATGCCGTTGTTGTCGAACGATGATATCTGCCGAGATCAGATCCACCGGTGTTGAATGTGTATGTGCTGAGCCGCCTGCCAAGATTTGCCAATTCGGGATGCGTATAGCGACTGTCATACGGGCTCTCATAGAGATAATGCTGGAACGACTTTTCAAAAAACGAACCGCCGAGAGTGTAAAACGCTGAATTACTCAATGTATGTGTCAGCTGAAAGATTGTCGTGTAACTCTTCGTATAATCTTTTCCCTGTGCTTCGGGTACATATTGAAAGTCTCTATTATAACCTTGTCCTTCAATATTGTCGTAAATACCGGTGACATTCAATTTCAGTTCTGCGCTGAACCTCATTGCCAATTTTGCCTGCAGGTAAAGTTTCTCGTTCCAACCCATCGGTACGATCTCGCCATCGCCGCTGCCGTTGGAATACTTGTTCATGAATGCGGTATAACCGGAATCAAAGTTTGCGTAATTGCTCCGTACGTAAATTGAATCGTTATGCGGATCAGTACCAAGAATGTACGCTGTATCTTTGTCAAATCTGCGCGCGATGGCAGTATAGGGCTTGAAAAGTCTGACGCCGTTCAGGTATCCGCCGTAGTAAATATTCCTGCCGTTCACAAAGAACGATACATCGTTCCCTATGACAGGTCCGCTGAAACTCATTTCCAGATTTCGAATGTTCGTCGGTTCAAAACGCTGAATCCCTTTGAAGATCTTCCCCTCGTTGCTCAAAAAATCACCGCCATACACGGAAATGCTTCCGGAATATTTTTCAGCCCCCTCGCGAGTTACAATGTTAACAATTCCGGACATTGCCTGCCCGTATTCTGCATTGAACGCACCGGACAAGACTTGCAACTCCTGCACCATGTTGGGATTCACGTCAACCACCGCGGTTCCGTTGAATACATCCGTTACGGGAACGCCGTCAATCCAATATGCAGTCTCCCCTTTTCTGCCGCCTCGAATACTCCCGGCAACGTTGCCAGCCTGAAGGCCGATCACCTGTCCGATTTCGGTGACAGGTAATTGTTTTATATCATCGCCTCCAACAACGGCTGTCGTTGACGTCAGATCTTTTTGCACGAGCGGACGTTCCGCTGTGATCACAACTTCATTTTCTAGTTGCACGGTCTCTTCATTCAACTTAAAATCTTGCTTTGTTGTCAGATCGATGTTCACGCGAACGTTGCCGACTGTTACCGGTGAATACCCGACAGAGGATGAACGCATGGTATATGCACCGGGTGGTAGATTGATGATCACATAATTTCCGTCAAAGTCAGAGACGGCACCGTATGTGGTTCCCACAAGAACGATGTTGACACCGGGTAAAGGATCACCGGTCTTTGCATCAGTCACCGTGCCGGAAATTTTACCAGTTGTTCCGGAGTACAGAATGGAGAGAATCAGAAAGAGAGAGACGATGAAGCTGGTACCAATTCGTTTCATTATTACACTCCAGTGTTAGAGAGTGAACGACAATTCACAATCAATTGCTGTCTTGAAAAACGTAATTTTTATTTGCACCGCAACTCGCACGCACTATCAAGCTGGGGGTGAAATTAACAGATGACACGGGAAGGTCGATGGCATCGATCCTTTGGATCATTTTTTTCACCGCGAGTTCACCCATTTGGTACATCGGCTGGCTCATGGTGGTCAGTCCGAAGTACTTCGATATTTCAATGTTGTCAAAACTGACAATGGCGACATCTTCCGGCACATGCAGGTCAAGTTCTTTCAACGCTTCAATTACCCCTATTGCCTGGATATCGCTAGAGACAAAAAATGCGGACGGAAGCTTCACGCCGCTCTTAAGAAATTTTACCATGTCACTGTAGCCCGCCTCGCGACTGAACCCGTCGTTTTTTGTCCAAGAACTGTTGTTGATCACTCCGTCCCGAATAGGTATCGAATGCCGCTGGAGCGTTTGCATAAAACTCTTCAATCGCTCTTGCGCAGGAACACTTTTTAAATTTGCGTTGATCAATCCGATATCTTTGTGCCCTAATGAGATCAAATGTTCTGTCGCGATCTTGGCGCCTTCAAAATTATCAACTCGTATTGAATCAAAGTCATCGTGAAACGAGTCAACAAGAACCAACGGAAGTTTTTTTTCTTTGAACTCGGCAGCAAACTTATCAGGCAACTGAAGGGAGAAGATAAGTGTTCCGTCCACTCTTCCTTTGCGCATAGACCGGACCAAATATTCTTCCAATTGTTCCTGATTGTTTGCACCGTGTATGATGAGGTCGAAACCGAGTGACGTAAGAGTTTCCTGAACACCTTGGAGAACTTCGATGAAAAAATAATTTGTGAAAAACGGAATGATTGCACTCAACGTGTTCGAACGTTTTCGCGCGAGAGCTTGTGCGAAGGCATGTGGCTGGTAGTTCAGCCGTTTAGCGACACTAATTACCCGATCCCGTGTTTCCGAAGTCACTTTGGGACTATTATTCAAAACACGAGAAACGGTTCCAATCCCTACTTTTGCCTCCCTGGCTATGTCGTAGATGGTTACAGCCAAGAAACTCCTTACAGTTGAGGTCTATGGAAGGGCTTTCAGAAGGTAGGCGATTATAACTTTATTGTCAAGAGAGAATTGTCTATTTGTTATTTCAATAAAGTGATTGATTACATTATCGATAATTGTGTTCACACCAGAATCAAAAAACATTTCATAACGTCTTGTTTCTGTTATTTTTAACCGCACTGTTCCAATGCTGAATTGACAGCACGGCGATTCCACAAACTATACTTCCTGCAAGTACGGCGCCGCGAACACCTATCACATTTGCAAGGAGACCCATTCCTAAGCTGCCGAACGGCGAAAGCCCTTGGAAGATCAATGAATAGAGTCCCATCATTCTTCCACGCAAATGATCAGGAACGCTGCGTTGAATTGTTGCGTTTGCCGTCGCCAGAAACATCACCAACCCCATTCCGACACCCATCAGACACAACAATGAAAGCGAAACATTCGACGAAAGCGCAAAAATGGATATGCAGATGACGAACAGAGTGATACCCGCATAGATGAATGAACTTGGTTGTATCCTGCTTTCAAAACTTGCGATCATAACGGCGCTGATGAATGCTCCTATCCCGACCGATGTCATCAGATTTCCCAGTCCAATCGCACCGATGTTGAGTATTGTATCGGCAAAGATCGGCAGCAGTACTGAATACGACCAGCCAAAGATCGTGATAACACCAACCAATATCATCAATGCCACAAGAGAACTATCCGATCGTACATACGTAATACTTTCTTTGAGTGATTCAATGACGTTGATGGTTGATGTTTTTTTATCTGGCGTATATGCTGTGCGTATGTACATGAGACTGATGATCACAGCACAAAAAGAGAACGCATTCAGTACAAAACACCACCCCACGCCGAATGCAGCGATAACCACCCCCCCAATCGCCGGTCCCACAATTCTTGCGGCGTTGAATGTTGCAGAGTTCAATGCGATCGCATTCGTCAGGTTCTCTTTCCCCACCAGATCAACGATGTACGACTGACGTGCAGGTATATCAAATGCATTGATGATGCCGAGGGAGAGTGCAAGTGCAGCAACAATGTGAACCGTAACAAGGTCCGCAAGAACTAGTACTGCCAACATTAATGCCTGCACAAGGGAAATCAATTGGGTGATGATGATAAGTTTTCTTTTCGACATCCGGTCTGCAAGCGATCCGCCGAACATTGATAAGAATAAGATCGGAATCGAATTAAGAAACCCGATGGTGCCGAGCCATACGGCGGAATATGTGAGTTGGTAGACAAGCCACGCCTGTGCCATTGACTGCATCCACGTACCGGCTAAAGAAAATATTTGACCGGCAAAAAAAAGGCGGTAGTTTTTATGGCGCAATGATTTGAATGTTGGGAGGGCAAGAATCTGTGAAGGGATATTGCTCATGAATGAGCATCCTGATCTGCTTTTACTGAGTAGAATTGCATGTAGGAATGGAGCAGCACGTAAATACTCCCCCCTGCAGAGTCAGCGAGAAAATCCCAAACCTCGGTCGTTCTACCCGGAGTAAACATTTGATGGTATTCATCGGATCCTCCGTATAGCATCGTCAGGAGCAATGCAATATACGGGCTCCATTTTTTTACCGACCTGTTCGGCTGAAAATAAAATGCAACGTGGAAGAGCCAGCATAGTACTGCAAATACTCCGGCATGCAGAATCTTATCCGAGTAATTCACAAGCGCGGGGATCTTCGCTGCCGGTATAGATGAGACAGTGAATATAAACATACACCACGCTATCGCGGGCAATTGAAATTGGATGAATGAAATGGCTTTCGATTCTTGATTCATTGTAATCTTTGAATTGTCGTTGGTAAAAACCGGATGATATTCGACGCGATCATCCCCATCTCCCCTTTTTTTGAGGCGGCAATGTCACCGGCAGCGCCGTGGATATATACTCCTGTAACAGCCGCACTCTCTGCGCTTAATCCCTGTCCGTACAACGAAGCGATGAGTCCGGCAAGAACATCGCCGGAACCTGCCGTGGACATACCTGGATTGCCTGTTGGATTCACAAAAATATTTCCAGTGCTTGTTGCAACAATCGTTGGTGCCCCTTTCAAAACTAATGTTACTTTGTTTTCCTTCGCAAATGTCGAGGCTTCATCAAATTTATTTGTTTCAATTTCAATAGATGACATACCTGTTAGACGAAAGAATTCACCAAAATGCGGCGTGAGAATGACATTTTTTGATCTTCTTTTTTTAAGAATTGAGATCTCTTTGGCAAGTGCATTGAGTCCATCCGCGTCAATAATTAAGGGCTTTTCCGTCTCCAGTATGATCTGCCGAATCAGTTCCTGTGTTTCAGGATTTTGCGACATCCCACACCCGACAACTACAATTGACGCCCATTCATTTTTTTTCTCAATTTCGTTCGTGGCAGCAAGAGAAATACTCCCCTCATGTGTTGATGCGAGAGGGAATGGCATCACTTCCAATGTCCGTTTCGCAACAACAGTATATTCTGACTCGGGAATTCCAAGAATTACCTGTCCGGCTCCGCTTCTCATAGCGCTTTGTGACACTAATAATGCCGCACCGGTCATCCCTTTCGATCCTGCAAGGATAAATACTTTTCCGACGGTGTGTTTATGAGAATTCGATCTCCTCTTCGGCAGAATTGTTTGAATATCGGATCGTTCGACAAGGAATATATTTTCCGAATTCTTTTCCACAGCATCCGATGGAAGTCCTATATCCGTCACCACCACTTCGCCAGTGAGATCTTTTGCGTTGTGATGATAAAATCCGATCTTAGGATTCGAGAAGGTCACAGTGAGATCTGCTCTGAAAGATTCTGATACAACTTCACCCGTTTCTCCATTCAATCCGGAAGGAATGTCGATCGCGATTTTGAATCCCTTTTGTTCGTTGCACCAACGAACCGCCCCCAAATTTTTTCCCGTCAGTTCACCTTTGAATGAAGTCCCGAACATTGCATCGATAATAATATCAGCTTTGAATCCGATTCTTGATTTCAATCGATCAAATGATTGAATGATTGAATGATTCAATCTCTCAAGATTTGATTTCGCATCCGGACTCAATTCCCCGCCCGGTTCCATCAACACAACAGTGACAGTTGTTCCCAATTCTCCAAGCAGCCGGGCAACGACAAAACCATCCCCGCCGTTATTTCCTTTGCCGCATAATATGACTGCTGATTTTTTTGAAAGATTCTTGATCCTGCTTCGCAGCACATCAACCACTCTCTTTCCGGCATTCTCCATCAGTTGCAACGACAGAATTCCCATCTGTCTGATCGCAAACTCATCGGCGGATTTCATCTGTTGCGGTGTGAGGATAGGTATCATGCGTTAATTCCAAAAAGCAAAAAACCGCCCACTGGGACGGTTCGTTACACAAAAGCCGTGGGATCGCTGTATGCAATCCGATGGCTGGGGATTTCAAAACATAGATTTAAGCACATCAAGGATAAGCGACGGAACGATTCCGAGTACCACAATACCGATTCCTGAAAGTACGACCGTTGCAAACGAAATTCTTGAGAGTGGCGGCAGTTCTTCTCCCCCTTCTCTAAAGTACATATACACCACAATTCGCAAATAGTAATATGTTGAGAAGAGACTTGTGATAACGCCAAGAATTGCGAGCCACGTCAGATTGCTTTGAACGGCACTGGCAAATAAATAGTACTTTCCGACAAATCCTGCAAACGGCGGAATGCCGGTGAGCGAGAACATGAACATTGAAAGCAGCGCAGCAAGTGCCGGCTTTGTTCTCGCAAGTCCGGCATAATCTTCATACGAAAGATTCTTTCCGTTCTCTTTCTCCAACATTGCAATAACGCCGAACGCACCAAGATTCGTCAATCCGTACGACACGAGATAAAAAGTAATTCCTTGCTGACCAAGTTGCGTTCCCGAAGCGATGCCGATCAGCATATACCCGGCATGAGCAATGCTTGAATACGCCAGCATCCGTTTCAAATTCGTCTGTGACAATCCGAACCAATTGCCGATCAGCATCGATGCAGCCGCAAGAATTGCTATAACCATTGTCAATTTTGGATCATGCATGGACATGGGGACGGAGAATGCAAGGATGAATGCGGAGAATGCCGCTGCTTTTCCTCCGGTAGACATAAACGCTGTGACGGATGTCGGCGCACCTTCGTACACATCCGGCACCCACATGTGGAACGGCACTGCAGCAACTTTAAAAGAGAATCCGATCAGCACCAATCCCCACCCGATGAGATGCAGCGGATCCATGAATGCTTGCGGATATTGTGCAGCGATTCTAATCAGATTGGTCGTACCGGTCGTTCCGTAGATCAAAGCGATCCCGTACAGCAGAAATCCGGTTGCGAATGCACCGAGCAGAAAATATTTCAACGCCGATTCGTTCGAAGAGAGTTTCGTTCTGAAATATCCCGCAAGTACATAGAATGCAA
Source organism: Ignavibacteriales bacterium (assembly GCA_016182545.1). Classification (GTDB taxonomy): domain Bacteria; phylum Bacteroidota; class Ignavibacteria; order UBA10030; family UBA8401; genus SpSt-333. Next base: position 1,849 of record JACPGG010000031.1, on the reverse strand, counting down.
CCGACATGATTTCAATGCCGAGAAAGATCGTGATAAGGTCCCCTGCCGATCCCATCAACATCATTCCGATAGTTGACAGGATAATGAGGATATAGTATTCACCAAGGTGGTATTCTTCTTTTTCGAGGTATGGGACAGAAAGGAAGAGCGCAAAAAGAGTGATCACTAAAAAAAGAATGCTATAGAAACTTGCATACCCGCCAACAAGCAGCATGTCGGAAAACGCCGTGTGGTTAAGTTCAAAATTATCGAATGCAAACCATAATGAAACCACAACGCCCGCAACGCAGACCCAAAAAACAATCTTTTGCGAGTTCTTTACCAGCGAATTGACAAGAAGTGCAATAAGCGAAAACGTACCGAGCGCCAGGATCGGCGACGATCCGACGAGATCAGCATTTGAGAAATATTCCATCATATCCATAAATTAAAATCTCAAGAAGAAAATATCATAGACCACTTGGTCATACTGAGCAAGTGCCGTTTCATTTCATCCCACATCCTTCGGCGCGCTCGTAAACGACACTCGCTTGCTCAGGATGAACATCACACAGCGGCACGCGCCGAAGTATGATAAAAAACTACTTCGCTGAAATGCCCGTTTGCTGAACATTTCCCGTTTTTGCATTCTGCATCTGTGTCACCACTTGTTTCGTCGAGGCGGCGGAAGGTTTCAGAAATGTCGAAGGATATACGCCGATCCAAACGATAAAAATAATGACAGGAATCAACAATCCGATTTCGCGTTTCGTCAAATCAAGCAGAGACTTGTTTTCTTCGTGCGTCACTTTGCCGAAGAAGACACGCTGGCACATCCACAACATATAGACTGCCGAGAAGATAACTCCCATTGCAGCGACAGCAGCATACGCATACGAATGGAGGAACGGCGAATTGAACGAACCGAGAAGAATCAAAAACTCACCGACAAACCCGTTCAGTCCGGGTAATCCAATTGACGACAGCGTCACGATCATGAACATCGTTGTAAACACAGGCATCACTTTCGCCAATCCGCCGAATTGCGAAATTTCCCGTGTGTGTCTCCGGTCGTAGATCATTCCGACAAGAAGGAAGAGCGCCCCTGTCGAAAGTCCGTGATTGATCATTTGAATGATCGCTCCTTGTATTCCCTCCTCCGTCATCGAGAAAATCCCGAGCACAACAAATCCCAAATGACTGACAGAAGAGTACGCAACGAGTTTCTTTACATCGGTCTGCACCATTGCGACAAGAGCGCCGTACACAATTCCGACAACCGACAGGATCGCCATCAGCGGCGTAAACTCAAACGATGCTTGTGGAAACAACGGCAAACAGAAACGAAGCAATCCGTACGTTCCCATCTTCAGCAAGACACCGGCAAGAATAACAGAGCCGGCAGTCGGCGCCTGCACGTGTGCGTCAGGCAGCCATGTATGGAGCGGGAATAATGGAACTTTGATGGCAAATGAAAGTGCAAATGCCGCGAACATCCACATTTGAATGTTCATCGGAATTGACGGCGCAATTGAATATAATTTCTGAAGATTGGTCGTGAAGTAACCGCCCGGAAGTGTTGATGCGTAATACCCGAGCCACAAAATTGCAATCAGCATCAGGAGCGATCCCGCCATCGTATAAAGGAAAAATTTTACTGCTGCATAAACTTTATCTTTGCCACCCCAGATGCCGATGATGAAATACATCGGGATGAGCATCGCTTCCCAGAAGACGTAGAACAGAAATAGATCGACCGCTACAAACACTCCCAGCATTCCGACTTCCAACAACAGCATGAATGCGACATACTCTTTAAGACGATCTTTAATCGATTCCCACGATGCAATCAATGCGATCGGGGTAAGGA
>JACPGG010000203.1 GCA_016182545.1 Ignavibacteriales bacterium | reverse complement strand
TTCTTGTCCATCCGGTAACGGTTCCCCTGCATCGCCGATCAACAAAATTGTGTACATGATTGAATCGGGATGGATGGCACCGACGTATCCCGCATAACCCTGCCGCACAAATGAAGATTGAATGCTGCACCCACAAATCCCAAGAAAAATAAGAAGGAGAATTTTTTTCATTTTCGTTTTCGATACAACGTGAGCATTCCATGTGTTTGCCCCTCATCGCCGATGCACAATGTACCGTCCGGCAACAGAGTAATACCTTCGGGCTGCCTGTGAATTGAATTTTTTAACTTGATCGCGTTGAGTATTTTCCCATCTGCAGAGATCTCGATCACGGATTTAATGCGTGAGTCAAGAATATAGAATGTTCCGCTTTCGGGCACATATTCGATCCCTGAAGGATGGAACGGTTTGTCGTTCAGTTTGGCTTCCAATTCTTTCAACGAGAGCAAGAATCTCGGCGCACGCTCCACTTTCTTTGTCGCCAGCGAAAATGCGAAAACCGCCTTCGATCCAAGGTTGGCGAGCCCGGAATACCCTTTGCATGCCAACAGCAGGCAATCCGTCTTTGGATCGTAGCATAACCCTTCAACATCATACTCTTCGGAAAGTGCGGTTTCGTATGTTCTGTACGTTACCTTCTCTTTATCTTTTCCTTCGCGAAATTCATGGACAATGCCGCCGCTGGTTACCAAATAAAAAACATCGCCCGCAATTGCAATCCCTTCAAAATCTTCAGAGACTCTCCTTGGACCCAACGAAAATTTTTTAACGACGGTGCCGTCGCTACTCTTCAATTGGAAAATATCGCCTGACTCATCGTGGTGAGCAAATAATCTGCCGTCGGTGCTTGCCGCTAAACCTGAAATTTCTCTTAGTGATTTCGGCAGTTCGAATTGTCGTACTTTTTTGGGATTGAAATCGTATGATTCCAGACCGGGTCTCTTCATTTGAGCGGAGAGTGTCATAACCATTGCCGCAAGGATACATATACTACTGTTGAACAGCACGGGGAGTAAATTCCTTCATTCTCTTTTTGGAAAAGCCAAAATAGTAGAGTAATGCAGAAACGATCCGCTCGGATGCCTTTCCATCTCCATACGGATTAACAGCGCGGGACATTGTGCGATAGAATTTTTTTCCAGTCAACAATTTTTCTGCATACACCACTATCTTCTTCCTATCAGTTCCAACCAATTTCACGGCGCCATATCGTACTGCCTCGGGCCTTTCCGTTATAGTACGGACAACAAGAACAGGCACACCAAGGGAGGGCGCTTCCTCTTGCAACCCGCCCGAATCGCTGATCACAAAATAGGACCGCGAAAGCAGGTGAGCAAAATCTGAATACTTCAAAGGATCAATAAGATGAACATTCCCGATACCGCTCAGAACCGGCTGAACAACCTCTCTTACAACAGGGTTCAAATGAACAGGAAAGACAAAATTAATATCGGGAAACCCCGACGCCAGATGGTGCAATGCTTCACAAACATTTTTCATCGGTTCTCCCCAATTCTCGCGCCGATGTGTGGTAACAACCACTATCTTTTTTTCTTCAAGAAGTATTCTCTCAAGAACAGGATCGTCTGCAATTTTCTTTTTTCTCAGTACGATCTGCAATGCATCTATAACGGTGTTGCCGGTGCAGTAGATCGCTTCTTTTTTTATCCCTTCTTTCATCAGATCTTTCGATGCTTTGGCAGTCGGGGTACAATGGATATCGGATGTGTGCGTTGTAAGCCTGCGGAATATTTCTTCGGGGAACGGATAATATTTATCTTTTGTGCGCAGACCTGCTTCAATGTGAACAACGGGTATTCTATGATAGAATGCGCAGAGACTTGCCGTAAAAGTTGTGGCTGTGTCTCCTTGAACAATCACCATATCCGGTTTTTCTTTTCCCAGTACCTCGTCAAGTTTTGCCATCAATGATTGAGTGAGGACCGAAAGGGATTGTTTTTCACTCATCACGTTCAAGTCATAGTCGGGCGCAATGCCGAATACCGAGAGAACATCATCCAGCATCGTTCTATGCTGTGCAGTGGCAATAGTGACGAGAGTAAAGAATTGGGGATGTTTTTGCAGCTCGAGAATGAGAGGTGCAAGTTTGATCGTGTCCGGGCGCGTTCCGAAAATAACCGCTAATTTCTTCATAGTAATGTAGGTCAAGATAAAAATAAAAGTATAAAGATACCCTCATTTTTTTATATATTAGTGCACCTCAAAGAAAGGAGATTGTTATGCGTGTTATCATTCAGCCGAATTACGATTTCGTCAGTCAGTGGACTGCTGCATACGTTGCAAAAAGAATCCGTGAATTCAATCCTTCATCCAAAAAACCGTTCGTTCTCGGACTTCCGACAGGTTCATCGCCCATAGGAACGTACAAAGAACTGATCAAGATGCACAAGGAGAAAAAAGTATCGTTCAAGAATGTCGTGACATTCAATATGGACGAATATGTCGGTTTGCCAGAAAGCCATCCCGAGAGTTATCACTCATTTATGTGGAATAATTTTTTCAACCATGTGGATGTCGACAAAAAAAACGTCAACATCCTCAACGGGAATGCAAAAGACCTTCAGAAAGAATGTGATGAATACGAGAAAAGAATCAAGGGGTACGGCGGCATACACCTCTTTCTCGGAGGTATTGGACCGGACGGACATATAGCCTTCAATGAACCCGGTTCCTCCCTCGCTTCCCGTACGAGAATAAAAACCCTGACGTACGACACACTGGTAGCGAATTCTCGTTTCTTCAACAATGATATCTCAAAAGTCCCGCGGACCGCGCTTACAGTGGGTGTTGCAACGGTACTCGATGCAAAAGAGGTGGTCATCATCATCTCCGGTCACGGAAAAGCACGGGCACTTGCCCATGTTGTTGAGGCAGGGGTTAATCACATGTGGACGGTCAGTGCCCTGCAGCTCCATCCGAAGGGAATAATCGTCTGCGATGACGATTCGACCTACGAGTTAAAGGTCGGGACGATGAAATATTTCAAAGATATTGAATCTCCGAACCTGGACCCGAAGTCATTACTGTAGCAGATTCTTTTGATGGAAACTTTCGACCTCGGTTTGGCGTGGAATTGGGAATTCGACACTGATTTTATTCTTGGCGTAGAACGAGAGTGCCATCGTCTTGGATTGACCACATTCCGTATCGAATCCCACAATGTGAAAGAAGTAACAAGGCAATTCCGATCCGGGAAGGTTTTTTTTCACACCTTTCTGGATCGGGCTTCAGACGACGAAGAGATATTCCTTCCCCTTGCGCGCCTTGTTGCACGGTCAAAAGTTCATCACTTCAATAAATACGAGTATGTCGAGTATGCAAAGGATAAGTCGAACACTCACCTCGCGTGCCTCGGCGAAGGTATCGATGTCCCGTATACGATCATCATTTCCCCCTACAGTAAAAGGAAAGAAGTCGAATTAAGCCTTACCGAACTTGCTCATCTCGGACGTCCGTTCATTATCAAACCGGCAAACACCACCGGCGGCGGAATCGGCGTAGTGCTCGGTGCCGAGTCTTTAAAAGAGATCATTCGCTCGCGGCAGCATCACAAAAATGATTCCTATCTTTTGCAGGAAACGATCCAGCCAGACATCCTGGATGGCACCACGGCGTGGTTCAGAGTCTTTTATGCATTCGGCAAAGTGATACCAAGTTGGTGGGACCATGCGACACACATATACCGCGAACTGACGACTGATGATGTAAAGAAATACAAATTGCATAAGCTGAACCAGATCTGTGAAACAATGTTCAAAATTTGCAGATTGGATTTTTTTTCCACGGAAATCGCGCTGACAAGAGAACGAAAATTTGTCGCTGTCGATTACGTCAATGAAATCTGCGATATGCGCCCCCAATCCAAACATTTTGACGGCGTACCGAATAATATTATTGCTGCGATCCAGCAACAACTTGCCGGTGCCGTGAGACAAAAGGTGAAAAAGGCTTCTTGACTTTCAAATCCTTCCTTAATACATTCTATCAGGTTTTTGTAACTATCTCGAATATTCCCCGGAGGAACTATGAATCGTTCTGCTGCACTTCGATCTTTCTTCTTATTGATCACACTTCTATCTTTTTCTTTCTTATATGTGGGATGCGGTGGTTCGGAAGAGGCGATGGCAGAAGATGAAATGGTAACCGATACCGGTGTCTCCGAAGAAACACCGACTGATGAACAACCGACGGAAGAGCAGCCTGCAGAAGAACAACCCGCAGAACAACAGGAAGAACAGCCTGCAGAAACTCAACCGGCTGTAACAGAACAACCCGTTCAACAAACTGAAGGACCGACCCGTGAACAATTGCAATCTGATCTTGATGCATTAAAGACAGAGAATATCCAACTCAAGGAACAACTGGCGACAGCCGAACAACTGAACCGCGACTTGAGTACAAAGGTCTCCGATCTTGAAGCCGCGAATATGGCGTTGAGGAAATCGGATTCACCGCGGTCAACGCACGCAAACGCACGGCCGGCAATGGCAGGAAAATCTTCCCAGCAGGAAATTCAAGCGTACGAAAATGCGGTTGGGAAATTCAACGGAAAAAGTTACAGGGATGTGATCAGCGAGATGCAGACGTTACTGAATACCGGCATTAAGGACGATTACGCTGACAATTGCCACTACTGGGCAGGGCTTTCCTATTACCAACTGAAGGACTATTCAACGGCAATCGACCATCTCAAGCAAGTATTGAATTATCGATTCTCGGAAAAGAAAGATGACGCACAGATCATTATTGCGCAGGCATACGAAAAAATGGGAGACAAAGAAAAGGCATTGGCGGAATACAAGAAATTGATCGATATGTATCCGACAAGCGAATATGTGGGACGCGCAAGAGCACGGATTCGTTAATTGTTATTTCGACCCCACCAACAAAAAACCCTCGACATGTTCGAGGGTTTTTTGTTGCTATCCTTCACGAAGGAATTTTTCGCAGATCGTCACATCCTCTTCGCTGCCAATAAAAAGCGGGGTCCGTTGATGCAATTCGGTCGGTGTGACATCGAGGATACGTTTGGTGCCATCAATCGCCCGTCCACCCGCCTGTTCGCAGATATATGCGAGAGGATTGTTTTCATACATAAGCCGCAATTTGCCGTTCTTGTTGCGTGCATCCCCCGGATATAAATAGATTCCACCATATAATAAATTCCGATGAAAGTCAGCGACCAACGAACCAATGTAGCGGCTTGTGTAAGGACGGGATGTCTCTTTATCCTCTTCCTGCAAATACTTGATGTATTTTTTTACACCGTTTTCCCACCATTTGTAATTTCCTTCATTCACACTGTATATTTTTCCCCGTTTCGGTATCTTAATGTCCTCATGGGAAAGTAGAAATTCACCGATACTCGGATCGAGAGTAAAGCCGTGCACTCCATCTCCGCTGGTATAGACCAGCATTGTGCTTGAACCAAAGACCACATATCCGGCAGCAATCTGTTTGTAACCGGGTTGTAAAACATCTTCAAGTGTTCCTTGACCATTTTTCGACACGCGTCGATAAATCGAAAAGATCGTACCGATACTGACATTGGCGTCGATGTTTCCGGAACCGTCAAGCGGATCATACAACAATACGTATTTCCCTTTCGGATATTGGTCGGGAATGGGAACAATTGTTTCATGCTCTTCCGAAGCCATCACACACAAATGTCCTCCATGATCCATCGCCTTGAAAATGGTCTCATCGGCAAACACATCCAGTTTTTTTACCACATCGCCCGAGACATTTTGCGTACCGGCTGTGCCGAGAATGTTCACCAATCCAGCTTTGCTCACTTCACGCCAGATGATCTTGATGGCAAGAGATAGATCGCGGAGAATATTCGAGAAGTGTCCTGTTGCACCAGGATGCTGGCGTTCCATTTCAATGATGTAGCGTTCAAGCGTGACAATTTTTGATTGGTTTGGCATTTGTTGAAATTCCTTTATTTTAATAGGATCATTTTTTTCGATTCTTGAAAACCATCCCCAACCATCCTTAATATATATACCCCAGAAGGAAATTGCTCAGCATTCCATTCATTGTGATGACTGCCTGCTTTTAATTTCTCGCTCACCAGAATTTGAATTTCTTGTCCCAATATATTGAATATTTTGATGGTCACTTCTGACTCCGTCGGCAAGTAATACGCAACTGTTGTCGAAGGATTGAACGGATTAGGATAATTCTGTGATAATGAAAATACATCGGGAACGATTTCATCACCTTGTACCTTTAACAGTTCTGCGCCTCGTCCAAAAATTTCAAGATAAATGGTGTTCTCAGAAGTCGTGTATTGTACCCGCACCGTATCAACATTACTGATTGTCGGAATGTATATAATAGTGTCGCAAACAACACCGAACGGAGGTATCACGGAGCCCGCAAAAGCAAAAGTGAATTTAGCATTCGATGACGAATGTGAAAGTATGTGCACTGTATCAATCGTGTTATTAAACAGTGGGATGACGATACTCCCTCCCTTTCCAACCTGCATAATACCTGCATCGATGCGTTCCCTGAAAGTTTGAATCTTGCCAGTCAACTCGATCGGTTCACGAGAACGGTAAGCCCATTGTTGATTACCGAACCATAAAAAACCGTCAAAATGATGAGTAAAGTTGTAGGCATAAAAGCTCGAAAAATCATTAGGAAGAATAGACCACGTTTTTCCTTCATCGGAAGATCGTTGAATATTTTGCGACGAAACAGAAATATACAAAATTGAGTCATTGATACCGTAGAGATCAAGAACTGCCCCCCCGTGTAGAGCGATCTCCAATGTTTTCCGGAATCCATTGACACATATGCCCCTGAGGTTGCGAAGGAATATTGGCTAGCGTACAAAAGCCCTTTGTCGCTTTCGAAGAGAATTTTTACGAAGTTGGTGTCATATGAGTTTGTGACTGGAGTCCATGTTTTTCCGACATCTGTGGAACGTATCAAACGAATTATTGCGAGGGAATGGTGTGCAACGTAGATATCTCCCGTTGATGTCACAAATAAATTACTATACCATTGCGTACTGCTAAGACCGGATACAAACGGACTCCATGTCACTCCATTATTCATCGAGTAAACCAATTTCGATTTTGAAGCATCAGTCGTATTTTGCAGTGCCAATAATGAGCCATCATTGTTCCGTGCTATCGAACCAATTGAAAAATGAAGATCCGCATCTTCAATATTCTCCCACTGTCTTCCGTTATTGGTGGAACGGAGTATCCCTTGGTTGTTGGAAGCGGCTAGCACATACCCATTCGACAACACCATCAAATCATTTATCTGAACTGCGGAATCGGGACTGTAACCTACATTCCAGCTGGTTCCTCGATCCGTTGAAAAGAATATTCCTTTTGTTGTTCCTATCAAAATGTTGCCATTCAATGCAGTTTTGATCGCCGATATATTACGATCATTGAATTTATTTTTTTCTACCCAAAAATTGGGATATTCGCCCGTACCAATCACTTTCAATGAATCTAATCCTTTTTCTGTATTGGAGTGAAATATGATGTAGCCAGAATCAATCCCAATAGTGGCGGGAGAAAACGTTATTGTATCGTATCGTATAGCAAACGGCAAAATTGTAAACGATGTAAACCGATTCGAAAACGAGGGATTTGTGCTATGGACATAAGAAACTTTGAGTGTATCAGTTCCTTTGTTTGTGATGGCAATCGGTATATTTTTCGATTTATCCGTTCTGACCTTATAAAAATTGGCTGTTGAAGAAGGATCAAAGACAATCAAAGGATTTCCAAATCCAAACACATTTACCATAATTGTATCCGGCACATGAAATCCATTGGTAAAATAATAATACCTCAAATGTTGGATACCGTACCCCGTTGTGGTAATTTCCAATGTGTCATAAGTGTGCGAGCCGGGTGCAATAACTGCATTAATGTTTTTATCAGCAAGATTCAATCGGCGATTGACGACGATTAATGTATCTACCCCTGAATTAGTAATCGTAATAATTGTATCACGCTTTCCTCCTATTTTTAAAACACCCACATCTATGATCTCGGGTGAATACAGTGCTGTCGCAAGAGCATAACCGTAACCAGTTACAGAAATTTTTCTGTAACTGGAATCATTCATGATATAATAGTAGACCGAGGAAACAATTTCCCCGAATGATTTGGGTTGAAAAATAACTGTATCAATATATGATGTCCCCCCGGCTATCGAAACCGATTTGAGATTGTTATTAAAATGTGATCCTAAACTATCCAATCGCGATAGAAGCAATATATCATTCCCTGCATTCGTAATCGTAATATAAAGACTCTTACTCGAATCAATCCTTATCTTCCCAAAATTCATTGTTATTGGAGTAAACAAAGGGATAGCCTTCTTTATACCAGTAGCGGTAATCTCAATGGAATCCGCAACACTGAGTGAATTATTATGATAAATCAGATACACAGAAAAAATGCCTGCGGTGTCCGGTTTGAATTTAATTACTTGTTGAATTGTTTTACTAGGTGCTAGTTTGAAGGTGTAGGGTTCGACGCTGAAAAAGGGATGAGACGACGTTACTTGCGTAACAGAAAGCGTGTCATCACCTGTGTTTGCTATTTCAATAGCGTACAGAATACTATCTCTACCTGCGAGAACATTTGACAAAACCAGTTTTTTGGACGGCATCTTCAATTCAGGTGTAATTCCTTTTCCAAAAAGTGCTATTGTGTCACTTCCAAACGGCGAATTGAAAATAATAAAACCGCTGTAATCCTTCTTTTCCAAGGGAGCAAACTGAATTGACACTATAACACTATCGCTTTTGAATACTGTTTGTGATGGGATGAAAGCATGAAATGCCGAATCGGTCGTTAGAACGGAAGAAAATGTCACATTCGTAGATGCAGGATTATGAATAACTAAAGTATCGTATTTCGACATACCTACCTTCGTTATCCCGAATATCATTGAATCCTTGCTATAATAATGCAATCGTTCAGGAACCACACCACGATACAGCCCTGCGTCAGTCCCAACTAACAGATAACCGTCGCTGTCAAAATCCATCGTATTGATATTTGTATTGATCAGGCCAGAGGAAAATTGTTGCCAATTTTTTCCTGCATTATTTGATCGTAAAAGACCTGTTGTGGAACCGATAAATAGTTGATTATCAAACCGTTTCCGAAGTGTCCTCCCTCCAAACACCGTTTCTGTGGTCACCGTTTCAAACGTGAGACCATTATCGTCAGAATGGAAAAGACCATTTCCAGTGAGGAGATAGACTTTGCCGGACCCAAAACAGACAATATCATTTGGCTGGGAATTGAATACCGAATACACTGTAGCCCATGTCTCACCTTGATCGGTCGACCGAAGTACATCCTGATTGACACCAGCAAAGATCGCTCCATTCGGAGCAAAAGTATACACTCTCGGATATTGAAGTACTGGAGAATTATTGACAAGATTCCAGGTACTTCCATTATTGGTCGATTTAAATAGACCATTCTCATACGTTCCAGCATATAACGTCCCTTTTATTGTATCGGAGAACAATTTTATTACTCGGTATGGAAGTGTAGCTGTGTCGGCAGGATTCCAAGTCAATCCTTTGTCGGTGCTTCGAAATACACCTTTTGCCGTACCTAAGAAAAGAGTAGTGGAAGTATGTTCATGTATATCATGAAAATTCGTCGTGATAATTCCATCCCCAATGCGGTTCCAGGCATTTGAACCAGCTTCACAAAAATACAACTCACGGGTACCAAGTAACGCATACTGATCACCGCTATGAGCGACGAAAAGTTCACCAACACTTTGCGCATTCAGACCGTGATTAGATAGAGACCAACTTTGGCCGTTATTCGATGAACGATAAATGCCTCCATAGTTATTCGCTGCCAACAAGTAACCGTTATTGATGAGACCAAATGTCGTCGACGTACTTACCGGGTGAATCTGTTGTTGCAACCAGGAATTACCGCCGTCTGTTGAAATATGGTAGATGTTCCTTGATATAAACATGATTGTCATCGGTGTTGCCGAAGTAATCGTCTGAATAGAGGAAGCACTTGTTCCAGAGTAGATCTTGCTCCATAAAGTCCCATTGTCGGTCGAACGGTAAAGTGATCCAGCAACTCCGGCATACAGGTACCCATCCATTGAGATCGCAGCAGTAGAAATCGAACCGCCGACTCCTAGATTCAATTTCAGCCAACTCGTGCTATCGCCAAGAGAACGGTACAACCCTCCTTGGGATACTATGAAAATATGGTTTGAATTGTTGGTAAAAATTTTCTGAGTGGAAAGAGAATATCCCATTCTTTTCCAAAAAAGACCCTGGTCCGTAGAGACAAAAACTCCATGTTGCGACGAACTTGCATAGACGTATCCATTGTCTGTTTGAGCAAATCCGGTTACACTGCCATACGGTTCTCCGTTGATATCCTGTGGTATGAGGCTACTTCGTTCGCTCCAGGTAATTCCATGATCTGTAGAAATGAAAACCTGTTCCATCGTTGTGCCAACATACATCTTATTATTCAAAGTGACGGAGATAGAAAAAACAGATTTATTCGTCAAACCGTCAGAGGTGTAGTACCACGAAAGACCCCCATCAGAACTTTTATAGATCCCCCCAGACTGCGAACCAAGAAAAACATTCCCTGTTGAGTCGAGTGCAATAGCGCGGCAATTTGCACTGAATGGTCCATCAGAAGGTGTAAAATAGTCAGTTTGTGAAAATGTAGCATTGAAAAGAAGAGAAGTGATTATAGAAATAAGTATTGTTTTCATATCATCTTTACATTTTAAATAAAATTCATTTGAGCAAAATTTATGTAAAGATTCCCTATAAGTCTACGATTAATTTGGTACTCTCTCTTGATCGCGGTATTGTAGCAGATACAGTTTGTGATAAATCCCTTTGAGTGTCAGAAGTTCCTGATGTGTCCCCATCTCGCGGATCTCCCCCTTGTGCATCACAATGATCTTGTTTGCACTTTGAATCGTTGAAAGGCGATGAGCAATGACGATTGCCGTTCGGTTGGCAAGCAATTTTTGTATTGCGGACTGAATAAGTATCTCGGTCTCAGTATCGACACTGGATGTTGCTTCATCCAATACAAGAATGCTCGGATCGAAGGCAAGAGCGCGGGCAAACGACAATAATTGTTTTTGACCTACAGAGAGCGTTGCGCCCCGCTCTTTTACCTCTTCATCGTACTTCTTCGGGAGCGATTCGATGAACCGGTTGACCCCGACAACTTGTGCTGCATTGTGGATATTTTCTTGTGATATCTCGCCGTTCCCCAGATTGATATTGCTTTTGATGTCGCCGGAAAAGAGAAACACATCCTGCAACACTACGGCGATATGTTTTCTCAAATCACTCAATGCGAATTCACGAATATTCACTCCGTCAACAAGTATTTCTCCTTTTTGAATATCGTAGAAACGTGAAAGAAGACTGATGATCGTTGTTTTCCCCGCACCGGTATGACCCACAAAAGCAGCAGTTTGGCCGGGTTCAATGACAAATGAAATGTTCCTCAGCACCCATTCTTCGTTGTTATATGCAAACCATACGTTTCGAAATTCGATCTTTCCCTTGATATCGGCGATCGCTTTCGGAGTCGAAGATTCGGTGATGAACGTTTGATCATCAAGCAATTTGAATATCCGTTCGGAGGACGCCATCGCCGTCTGCATGATGTTGTATTTTTCCGAAAGATCGCGGATAGGACGCCAGAACATTTCATTGAATTGAAGGAACGCCATCACCGTTCCGATGGTCACGCTTCCTTCCAGTGCACTTCCCCCCGCATACCAGATGATCAATCCGACAGCTGCCGCGCCGATGAGATCGACGCTTGGGTAGAACACCGCGTAATAAAAAATCGATTTGATGTTCGCTTCACGATGACCTGCATTGTGCTTATTGAATTCTTCAAATGCTCTCTTCTCTCTGTTGAAGATCTGATCCACCAGCATGCCGGTGATATGTTCCTGCATGAATGTGTTGATGCGGGCGATATATAAGCGAACCTCACGATATGCTTCGCGCGCTTTCTTGCGGAAGAGGAATGTTCCATAAAACAAGAACGGCAGAACGCTGAGCGAGATCAATGCCAATTCCCAATTCATTGCGAACATGAACCAGACGATTCCGATGATCATAAAGACATCACTGAACACCATTACGATGCCGGAGGAAAACATTTCGTTCAACACTTCCACATCATTGGTCACGCGGGTGATAAGCCTTCCGATCGGATTCTTATCGTAGAATCTGAGCGAGAGTTTCTGCAGATGACGGAACAATTCCATTCGCAGATCGAAGATGGTATGCTGTCCGATCTTTTGCGTTACGTATGCATTGTAATATTGAACGACACCCCGCACGATCAACAGAACAAAAAAGGCAAGCGTCAGCCAAAGCAATCCCATCTTATCGCCGTTTGCAATATAGACATCGACCGCAATTTTCGTGAAGTACGGACGGACCGCTTCCAATCCGGACACTGCCAGTGCCAGCGCAATAGCAAGCACGACCTGCCATTTATACGGACGCAAGTACTTGACGAGTCTCCGCATCAACTGCGCATCGTATGCTTTACCTAATATTTCATCATCTTGCATAATTCAAGTAACAAGTAAAATATTTTCTGGAAGGTCGCCCTTCAGGGCGACATAAACCATCATTTTTTTTGTCTGAACATTATCGGCACAAACGCCGACCTGCCAGACCAATTTTACAAAAGGACTATTGCCATATATCTTGAACTTCGCTCGTAATTCCGTCTAAAGAAAATTGATTGAACTCTCCTGCTTGAAAAATTGCTGTTCCGAATTTTTTCTTGTAAAATTTCGCTGACGAGAAAGCATGGTCTTCCGGCCTCTGCACAATTTCCGCTTTTACAGGATTATTATGGATATAGTTCACTTTAATTGCAAAATCTTTCGGTCGACGTACGTATACATCATGAAATCCGCCTTGCCAAAACTTTACACCCGTCGAACCCAAAACATTATTAACTTTTCTTGCAGATGTTCCATTGATATGGTTCATCAATTTGTTTAGTGAAACTTTCTCAGGCAATTGAAGCAGCAGGTGCATGTGATCAGGCATTAAAACGTATGCAAACAGAGTCGAATTGAAGTCCCTTAACTTCTCTTGCAATACAATGAGATATGTTTCACACGCAATATCAATTAAAAACGGCTTCATCCCATGAGCGCAACGAACTGTTAAGAAAAAGATGCCATTTTCAATTGAAAAATGTTTCGGACGCATAAGAATTTCTTCTTTGTCGTAGAAACTGCAATCTTCCAACTTAATAGTTTATTCATTTTGTCGGCGTGAACGCCGACCTGTCGATTCTTTACAACTCTTCCAATTCCTTTTCCAATTGCTGCTTCTCGTACAAGCCTGCATAAATTCCTCCAAGAGCAACTAATTCATCGTGCGTACCTTGTTCCACAATTTCACCTTTATCGAGGACTATGATCTTATCCGCATGCTGCACTGTTGAAATTCTGTGCGAAATGATTATACTCGTCCGCTCTTTCATGACATTGCGCAGACGGTCAAGAATTTCAGACTCGGTATGCGTATCAACGGACGAAAGTGAATCGTCGAGGATAAGAATCTTCGGTTTGCGCAAGATCGCCCGCGCAATACTGGTCCGCTGTTTTTGTCCACCCGAGAGTGTGATGCCCCGTTCACCGAGGATCGTATCGAAACGCTGAGGGAAATCCGATACATCTTTCGATATTTGCGATATCTCTGCCGCTTCATGGATCAATTCACGATTTGCGTCGTCGTCGCCGTATCGTATATTCTCAGCGATCGATTCCGAAAAAAGAAAAGTCTCTTGCGGAACATAACCGATGCTGTTGCGCAAGACGTTCAAAGGTATTTTTTTGATGTCGATGCCGTCGATCAGCAACTCCCCTTCCGTCACTTCATATAATCGTGGGATCAGATTGACGAGCGTACTTTTCCCCGATCCTGTATATCCTACGATTGCAAGGATCGACCCTTTCGGGATTTGCAGGTTGATCTTCTTCAGCGTCGGGTTTTGAGTATCTTTGTGTGCAAACGTAACGCCGCGAAATTCGATACCGCCGTCGATCGATTGTATCGTTCCATCAGTTTTTTCAGTGTCACGAATATCAGGTACGGCATCAAATATCTTTGCGAGGCGCAACATCGAAGCAGCTCCCTGCTGCCACATGTTTGTCACCCAGCCGAACGCGATCATCGGCCAAATGAGCAATGAGAGATAGGTGAAGAACGCGGTCAAAGTTCCTATGGTCATCTCGCCGTCGATCACTTTCAATCCGCCGACATAGATCGTGATCAGCAGCGACAGTCCGACGAGAATGAACATCAAGGGCCACATAATTGATTGCGCTTTTGCAAGAACGAGATTCTTCTTGAAGTATTCCCAACTCACCTTCCGGAATTGTTCGATCTCGTACTCTTCCCGCACGTATGCTTTCACAACACGGGCGCCGGAAAGATTCTCCTGTGCTTTGGTGGTGAGCAAAGCATATTGTTCCTGCCGCTCGTTGAATTTCTCATGGATGAGTTTCCCCAACCTGTACACCGCAATTGAAACGAGCGGCATCGGGATCAATGCAAGCAATGTCAATTGCCAGTCCTTGACGAACATCAGCACAAGAGACATCGAGAGTGTCATGAGCGTATCCGAAGGATACATGATACCTGGACCGAGAACGTTGCGCACAGCGCTGATATCGTTCGTTGCAAGAGCCATCAGATCGCCGGTGGGCGTGTTTTGGAAAAAACTGTACGGCAATTTCTGCATGTGCGACAGAAAATCGTTCCGCAGATCATATTCGATCTTTCTAGAGACGACAATGATCGTTTGGCGGGTGAGAAACAGCATAACCCCCGCTATGGATGCAAAGACAACGATCAATCCCGCATACCATAATAGATCGTCATGGCGAAGCGATCCTGTTTCGAGTCCGCGTTTCAATTCATCAATCGCATCACCGATGATCCACGGCGACGCAACAGTAAAGATATTGGTGACGATAATGGTCGCCAATCCCCAGAGGAGCGTCGCTTTATACTTTGTCAAATATGGAAGGAGGCGTAAGAGTGATTTCATTCAATCACAGTAAACTTCGTATACGGATGCAGCGCCTTCGGCACAACAACTTTGCCTTCCGGCGTTTGATAATGTTCGATAAGCGCGGCAACAACGCGAGGTAATGCAAGACCTGATCCGTTGAGTGTGTGGACAAATTCCTGTTTCCCTGTTTCGCGAGATTTAAATTTGATATTCATTCTTCGAGACTGGAATGTTTCAAAGTTGCTGCATGAGGAGACCTCAAGCCACTTCTGCTGTCCCGACGCCCATACTTCAAGGTCATATTTTTTTGTCTGGGTAAATCCCATATCGCCCGTGCACATTAATAATACGCGGTATGGTAAACCCAGGAGTTGAAGCAATCGTTCCGCATCGGCGCGTAATGATTCGAGTTCATCGTATGATCGTGACGGATGGACGAATTTCACCAATTCCACTTTGTCGAACTGATGGAGCCTGTTCAATCCACGTACATCTTTGCCGTACGAACCGGCTTCGCGGCGGAAACAGGGCGTGTAGGCGCAGTATTGAATCGGAAGTTCCTTCTCTTCAAATGTCTCTTTGCGATGAAAATTGGTGACCGGGACTTCGGCAGTCGGAATCATGTACAGACCATCACGCTCGCTTGTGTACATGAGATCTTCCTTGTCAGGTATTTGTCCCGTACCGCGAGCGCTATCCTCGTTGACGACAATCGGCGCTTGTAGTTCAATGTAGCCATGTTCCGCCGCCTGATCCAAAAAGAAATTGATCAATGCGCGCTGCAGAATTGCAGCCTTCCCGACATAAAAAGGAAAACCGGCACCGCTTACTTTTGCTCCCCGTTCAAAATCAATGATGCCAAGTTTGCCCGTGATCTCCCAGTGCGGCTTAAAAGTGAAATCACCTTTTGTCTTTTCTCCCCATTCAAAGATAGATTTGTTGTCATCGGGTGTAGTACCGAGCGGCACTGATGGATGCGGAACATTTGGCACCGTCAAGAGCAACGATTCCAATTTTTGTTCGACCGTCTTCAATTCTTCATCGATGAATTGAATCCGCGTCTTTACAGAATTCATTTCTTCGATGACAGCACTTGCATCTTCGCCCGCCTTCTTCATCTGTCCGACTTTCGCGGAGACATCATTCCGTTTCGCTTTCAGAGATTCTCCTTCACCAATAAGCGCCCTGCGTTGTTCATCGATTTGTATGATCTCGTCGATATTGTCGTCGGCACCTTTTGCTTTGATGCCGTTTTTGACGAGCTGAACATTGTCACGAATGAATTTTAGATCAAGCATTATTTATATTCCTCATAATCAACCGATTTAATGACTCTCTGATTGGGAGATTTGTTGATTCCAAAAAAATCAGAACATCTTTGTTTTTCGACAGTTGAGCTGTTAAAAATAGAACCTGCGCGAGAGTTCAACTATTGCACAACGGGTACATTATTGAACAACTTCAACCGTAACCAGCACACCTGATTGGTTCAACGGCTTATAGACAACTTTCTCTGCCGAAACAACATTCATCTTTTTCTCCAGCGGAACGTACACGTGCTGTTCGGCACCGCTCAGTTGATCGGTAACCGTATTTGCACTTGCGTATTTTTCCAGCATCGTTGCGGAGGCTTTCCCCTTCACCGTCTCGCCGAAATTACCGGCAACAACGATCGGATATTCCTCCATCGATTTCTGGATTGAGAAGATCTCGCGGACCTGCTTCAACCGTTCTGATTGATCTTCGTCGTCAAGATCGGTGGAAGCAAATGCAACCGCTTTCAAGCCAAGTTCAAAAACCGCAAACGAGAGCGAACGCCGTACTTTCCCTTTGCCGACCGGGAGCGAATAGACATTCGATTGCATCATAGGGTACATGCAGTACAGCGCGTTACCCGAATCCCACCCTTTAAAATATCTCGCCTTGGCGAATGTTCCCCGCATCTCCAATTTTTTCAACAACTCTTCATAGGCATCGAAACCCGGTTTCGATTCGGTCGCCCGTTCGATCTGCTGAACGGCAACAACTTCAGCCCCCGTGGTTTTCACCCAATCGGAAAACTTTTTCACATCTGTTTTGTCCTGCAATCCGTGTGCAAGATTGATGGAAAGCATTTTAAACGCCGAGGTGATCGGTTTCGGCGGACCTTTTAATTCACCGTCGGCACCGGTCTCTTTTGAGCCGGAACAGGATAAAAAAAGAAAAGCAAGCATAGTGCAGAGAAGAAGTTGTTTGTTCATATCAATTAAGATGGATTCCCGTGAGTTCCTGCTGCAACATCGTTAACCCTTGTGTTGCATTCATTGGTTGATAGTGAAACGCCTGTTTTGCTTTTTCAAAGATGAATGATGTATTCAACGGTCTCTGTGCATCCTGCCGTAACTCTGTCGTTTTGATCCTTTGTATTAACGACGGATCGTATCCGAACACTTCAGCCGCACGCACGGCAAAATCGTACCGGCTGATCGTTTCGGCACCGCATACATGGTACACACCGGAAATATCCTGCTCGACGATCCTTTTCATTGCCATGGCAAGATCGAATACATTCGTCGGATTACTGATCTGATCGTCCACACACCGGATCTGTTTTTTCTCATTAAGACTGTTGATGACCCAGAGTGCAAAATTATTCTTTACATTCACTCCGACTCCGTACACCACGATCGTGCGAAGGATTGCATGATCAATTCCACTGGAGATGATGACATTCTCTCCCGCCAGTTTCGTTTTGCCGTAGTAGTTGATCGGATTCACGCGGTCATTTTCTTTATAATGTCCCGTCTTGCCGTCAAAAACATAATCGGTCGAAATGTGGACGAGTTTCGCATCGATCCTTCGGCATACTTCCGAAAGATTCTCAACCGCAGTGACATTCGCTTTCCACGCTTGCTCTTTTTCACGCTCGCACGCGTCGACATTTGTCATAGCAGCCGCATTCAGAATCACATCAGGTCTGTAACTGGAAATAAGACTTTTCACATCGCCTCGGTTTGTAATGTCGAGTTGCGTGTAATCGACAAGAACCTGTTCATGAACGAACGAGCGATGGTGCGACGTATGCAGCACCTCATAGTCCGATTCGCGATCAAAGAGCCACGCCAGTTTCTGTCCGAGCAGTCCGTTGCTTCCGCAGACCAATATCCGTTTCATATCGCTCCCCGAAACGACCGTAGTTCCTTGTGTTTTTCGGAAATTGAAAAACGCGTGCTGTGCGATGCGGCTTGCTGGGCAAATTGTACTGCGTCCATATAATTCTTCTTTTTCAAATAACCGTACAGAAATGAAGCACCGAAGATATCACCTGAACCGATCTCCGAAACTGGCTGCTCATTCTTTCCATCCATGTGATCATTTCGTTTCAGTATTTTGTGTTCTTCCTGAAACAGCGTCACGCCGTTCTTTCCCCGCGTCACAACGAATGCTTTCACCATCAGCGGCATCATCTGTTTTGCAAATGCATCGTCGTTCAAATGCTCGAGCGTGATCCCTTCAGCCTCTTCTTCATTCATCTGTATGCTGTCCGTCATAAAGCACCATCGTCTCCAATCGCTCATTGCACGGCGGAATCTCGTTCCGTCCTGATTGATCGATAAGGAGAGGCAGTGCAGATCAAAATGAATAGGGACCCGTTTGGTGCGTACTTCCAATCGGATACGATCGAGCGTTTCAAGGGTGATATCCGCACCGGAGATCATGTTGATATAGATACCGTCAACTTTCAGATATTCACGGATCGCTTTAAACTGAATCGGCGGTGAAATATTCTCAACCCGCTCATTCGGTTGATCGTCATAATAATGGACGATGTTCGAACCGCCAGGCAATTCAAAGATGCCTGAACAATCGATATTCCCCAACTGCGAAAATAGGGATTTGAGATCTTCGATCTCTTGCGCACCGACACCAAAAACGGGAAAGAGGGTATCTTTTTCAGCTGCGATATTCGACAGCGCTGCCACTGCGTGATAGATGCCGCCGAATCTTTTCTCTTCAGTACCGTCGGTCCTGTGAAAAACATCGACACAAAAATGTCCGATGAGCGTGATCTTCATTGCTGTAACCGCAAAGTCACAAAGACACTAGGAAATTTTGAACAAGGCATATAATCGATTTATTTACCAACTCCCGTTACGCAAAAAAGGAAATTAGTCATGCTGAGCGAGGCTCGACATAAATTTATTGAGTCATCCTTCGACGCATCCTGCAAAGAACGCAGGATTTGCTCAGGATGACTATCGTTGTTGAGCCGAGTCGAAGCATTCTTAATCATTTGCGTAACATTAGTTACTAAGTTTCCTTGCGCCTTCGCATCATTGCGTCAAATAATCTTATTTTTTATACACTTCCTTCGGATCGAAAACGATATCGCTCTTTTCGTTGAGTCCGTTCCCGCCGTCGGTTACTTCACGGTAAAAGCATGAGCGGTGACCGGTATGACATGCGGCGTCGCCGATCTGTTTCACACGAAGAAGCACTACGTCGGCGTCGCAATCAACGTGAATCGATTTCACTTCCTGAAAATGACCCGACTCCTCACCTTTGCGCCATAATTTCCCGCGTGAACGGCTCCAATAGACGGCACGTTTCGTCCGTACGGTCTCTTCAAGACTCTCGCGATTCATCCATGCCATCATCAGCACGTCGCCGGTCGCATCGTCTTGTGCAATTGCAGGAACAAGACCGTTGGAATCGAATTTTATTTCATCAAGTATTTTCATTGCAGTTTTCAAAGATGACCGTCACCTTGTAGGTGACGGTCATCTAGAATTATGTTCTTACCAAAATATTTTTCGACCTTAAAAAATCTTTTGCCTGTTGAATCGTGAACCGCCGGAAATGAAAGATTGATGCCGCAAGAACCGCATCAACATCGGCGACGGCAAATGCATCGTACAGATGCTCGAGACTTCCTGCCCCGCCGCTGGCGATGACCGGAATTTTACGCTCGCGCAGACTTTCTTCAATAATTCAAGATCGTATCCATCTTTTGTGCCGTCGCGATCCATGCTGGTGAGCATGATCTCACCCGCACCCAACCGTTCCACATTCGTAGCCCACTCGATCGCATCCAATTCAGTTTCGGTTCTCCCACCATTGACGAACACCTTCCATTTGCCGTCCGATACTTTCTTCGCATCAATTGCAACAACGATACATTGCACGCCGAACCGTTCAGCGCCGTCTATGATCAATTGCGGATTTTTGACAGCCGCAGTATTGATGCTCACTTTATCCGCGCCGCTGCGAAGCATCTCCCGCATATCGTCAGTGGTGCGGATACCCCCGCCGATCGTAAACGGAATTGACACCTCTTCAGCCGTTCTACGTACAACGTCGACCATCGTTGAACGATTGTCGGATGATGCCGTGATGTCAAGAAAGATCAATTCGTCCGCACCTTCGGCATCGTAAAATTTCGCCTGCTGGACCGGATCTCCGGCATCGACCAGACCGACGAAGTTCGTTCCTTTGACAACGCGTCCTTTATCGACATCGAGACAGGGGATGATTCGTTTTGCTAACACAAATATATTTTTCAGATTTTTTGATTGAGAGATTTTATGATTTGCAAATCCTCCAATCACAAAATCATCAAATCACTCAATGTTTAGATTCTTCTCGTCGGTCCCAGATCTTCCAACTTCTCCTCGTTTTGGCGCCACAACGCCTGACAGGAAAATTTGTTCTCGTATAATGCCTTCCCGATGATAACCGAGTCGACGCCGAACTTTTCAAGTTCCTGTAATTTGATCAGGTCTTGATAACCGGACACTCCGCCGGATGCCGTCACACGCAACTGTGTCTTTTGCGCCATTTCCCGGATCGCATCGTAATTCGGTCCCGTCAGCATTCCGTCGCGCGAAATATCTGTATAGACGACACGGCAGACGCCAAGCGTTTTCATATTCAATGCGAGTGAGACCGCTTCAATACCGGTGTTTTCCTGCCATCCCTTTGTCATCACTACGCCGTTCTTTGCATCAATACCGACAACGACCCTGCGGGCGCCGAAATCTTTTACGCATTTTGCAACAAGATCAGGATCTTCAATTGCCGCGGTGCCGATAACAACGCGATATACTCCGCAATCCAACAGTTTCTTCACCTGTTCATATCCTCTGATTCCGCCGCCGACTTGCACCGGAATATCAATCGCGCCAATCATTTTCCGGATCACATCGAGATTCCGCATTTTACCTTCAAACGCTCCGTCAAGGTCAACAACGTGCAGTGTCTTCGCATTCTCACCCCGCCAGAGAACCGCCATCTGCACCGGATCGTCGGAATAAATTTTTTCCGTCCCCGGCGCACCTTGCACAAGCCGCACACAGCGGCCGTCTTTGAGATCTATGGCTGGTAGGATGAGTATCATTTTTTGAAGTAGTTGAGTATTTATGTAGATGAGTATTTGATACAGTCGTTTGAGCCGTCTTAATAACTCAACTACGCATCGACTCACGGACTTATATCCCAGCAAAATTCCTGAGTAACTGCAATCCGGTCTTTTGACTTTTTTCCGGATGGAACTGAATGCCGTAAATATTTCCCTGCTCAACGATCGATGCGAACCGGAAACCGTACTCGGTTTGAGTTAATGTAACATTCTCCCTTGGTTCTACAAAATACGAATGCACAAAATAGACGAAACTTTTTTCTTCAACATCTTTCAATAACGGCGATTGGTTCACTATTTCAACTTGATTCCACCCCATGTGCGGCACTTTGACTGTTGAAGGAAATTGCTTCACTTCACCATTGATAAAATTCAAGCCGGCGTATTCTCCCAGCTCATAACTTTTAGTGAACAACAACTGCATACCAAGGCAAATTCCCAACAGCGGTTTTCCCGAAGAGACATGATCATCAAGAACATCCTTTAAACCTAGAACGTTCAAATTCTCCATTGCAGTGCCAAACGCACCGACGCCAGGAAGGACAAGTTTCTCCGCTTTCATCAACTCGTTCGGATTGTCGGAAATAAACGACGGGAAGCCGACTTTCTCAAATGCTTTCTGCACTGAGCGAAGGTTGTTGAGATGGTAATCTATTATGCCGATCATAAGCGTTTCAAGTTTCAAGATTCAGGTTTCAAGAAATGAACCATTGCCCGCATTTGCCTGAAACGTGAAACCTGAAACCCATTAATTGAAATTGAACTATAGTTTCCCCTTCGTCGAAAGTATCCCTTTCACGCGTGGGTCGAGTTCACATGCCTGTCTCATTGCACGGGCGAACGCTTTAAACATCGCTTCAATCTTGTGGTGCGTGTTCTTACCGTAGATCACCTCAATATGGATATTCGCTTTGATGTTATCGGCAAATGACTGGAAGAAATGTTCGATCATTTCTGTGGAAAGATCCCCCACCTTCTTACGATTGAATTCTGTTTTGAAAACCAACGCTGAACGACCGCTCAAATCCACAACGCAGCGCGCCAGCGATTCATCCATCGGGACGTACGCCATACCGTAACGAGTAATTCCTTTCTTCTCACCAAGCGCAGATGCAAACGCCTTTGCAAGAGCGATGCCGACATCTTCGGTTGTGTGGTGGTCGTCCACATGTAGATCCCCTTTGCATGATACCGAAATATCGAACATGCCGTGTTTCGTGAACAGATCGAGCATGTGATCAAGAAATCCGATGCCTGTGGCAATGATCGATTTTCCGCTTCCGTTCAGTTCGACAGTTGCAGAGATATTGGTCTCTTTTGTTTTTCGTTTTACGGTGGCTTTACGCATATATTCTTTGGGAAAGAAAAGAAAAATAGGGACATCGGCGACGTCACTATTGGAAAATGCGCAAAAAATGGGAGAGTTTCAAGGAAAGGGATTGTGCTCTACTTTTTATTCGGCGCCGGAGTCGAACCGTCGGAAAGTTTGAATTTGAATGGCAATACCACCCATGTTGAGACCGGAGTTCCTTTTTGAAGTGCCGGTTTAAATCTCCACTTCATTGCCGCATCAATGCTTGATTTGTTAAAAACCTCTGCGTCCGATTGTTCCACTACCGCCTTCTCTACCACACCTTTTTCATTGACGAGCATTTTCACATACACAACTCCTTCAATACCTTTTTCCCTGGCTTCCTTTGGATAGACGGGCCACACAGGAGGATAAATCGGGTCAGGCTGCTTTTCAACTTCGCCTATCTCTTTTAAACTGGATTTCTGTGAAAGAGTAAAAAAAATTGACCGCGGCTGGATATCGCGATATATTTGGACGTTGTTTTCTACTTTGGATTCATATTTATCCGCTTCCGCTTTGATTTGATAGTATCCGTCCGGAATCCCTTCGATCTTGTATTGACCATCCTTTGATGTGGTTGCAGAAAAATTTGTGCCCAGAATCGATACTTTCGCCGCTCCAATCGGTTCGCGTGAATCCAAATCGATGACGGTACCA
>JACPGG010000029.1:24792-61929 GCA_016182545.1 Ignavibacteriales bacterium | reverse complement strand
CGTAGCCATCATGGCGACATGGAAGAACATCGGCATTTACATCATCATGTTCATGGTCGGTCTGCAAAATATTCCGGGGGAGTTGTACGAAAGTTCAAATCTTGAAGGGGCTTCAAAGAGGCAGCAATTCTTTTCGATCACATTGCCGTTGTTGAATCCCACAGTGGTTGTTGTGCTGGTCCTCTCGACAATCGGCGGATTCTCACTCTTCATCGAGCCGTACGTGTTGACCGGCGGAGGTCCGATGCAGAGCACACTCTCTGCGGTACTCTATATTTACAATCAGGCGTTCTATTTCAATCACATGGGATATGCCGCCACACTCGGTTTTGTTTTCGCAATTATCATCTTTGCCGTTATCATGATTCAAAAGAAAACAATTGAGATGGAACCGACGTGAAGCATGCAATGAAATACGGAGTTCTTCTCATCGGCGCATTTGTGTTTGCGTATCCATTCCTCTGGATGTTCGCCTCGTCGTTGAAACCGGAGATCGAGATCGGCGGATTCAGTTTGTGGTCACAGAATTTCACATTCAAGAATTATGAACAGGTATTCGCCCGTATTCCGATCGGGCGTGCGTTCCTCAACAGCATTTTTGTTTCGTTCAGCACGACATTCTCCGTCATCATCTTCGGCTCGATGGTCGGCTATGCACTGGCACGATTGAATTTCCGCGGACGTAACGCACTCTATTACCTCATTTTGTTCACGATGATGATTCCGTTCCAGATCACGCTCATTCCGCAGTACGTGCTGATGGTGAAACTCGGGATCACCGATTCGTATCTGGCATTGATCGCGCCGACAATGATCAGCACGCTGGGGATCATCATGTTCCGGCAATTTTTCATGGGCATTCCGCAGGCATTGATCGATGCCGCACGCATCGACGGCTGTTCCGATTTCAGAATTATATTCAGCATCATCTGGCCCCTCTCACGTCCGGTCGTCATTACGGTGGCGATACTTTCCTTTATGGCGAGTTGGAATGAAGTCCTCTGGCCCATCATCGTTGTGCGCGAACGGACGTTGATGACGCTTCCGCAGATCGTTACGCTCTTCACAATCGGCGGGCAGGCGGAAGCTCAATTGGGACTTCAATTGGCGGCGGCAACGCTGCTCGCTTTGCCGATCATCGTTGCGTACTCATTCTTCCAGCGCTATTTCATCGACAGTATGGTGTCATCGGGAGTAAAGGGATGAGATCGCTCTTTCTAATTGCGGCACTTGTCTTCAGTTTTCTTGAAGCAGAGGATGATTCACTCATTGTGGCATCGGTCGGAAAGTACACCATCACTGCCGATGATCTGCTGACAAGTTTTGAATTCGGTCCTGCATTCGTCCACCGCAGTCGCGATCCGCTGAACGAACACCTCAAATACATGATCTATGAAAGATTACTCGCGCTTGAAGCCGAAAAAAATGGACTGAACCATTCCGAATTCGTACAGGAGCGATTGAAGGCGTTGGAAGAAGATGGTGCGGTGGAACAATTGTACCGCAACGACATCCTCTCGCATGTGAAGTTATCCGCTGAACAGATTGAACAAGATGTGCAGAAAGGGAGGATTACACTTTCACTTCGATGGATTTTCAACGAGACACAACACAAAGCAGAGCAATGCTACCTGGCGCTACGGAACGGTGCACCGTTCGATTCCCTTTTTTCTCTTCACGTTGATCATGCAACATACTCTGACAGCAGATCTTTAGAAACAACGCTGTTGAAACTTGAACGGGATAATAAGGATGTTGCAGCATCCATCGCAGGATTGAATGTCGGTGAAAGTTCAAAGCCGATTCAAGGGAAAGATGGATATTACATCATTCATATTGATAAAGCGTGGCAGAATCCGCTCATGACCGAAAGCGATTACGCACAAATGAAACATCAGGCGACCGAAATCCGCACCAAGATCGTTGCGGATGGATTTGCAGATGCCTATGTGAAGAATAGGATGAAGTCCCAGAACCCCGTCATCAAGGCGGAAGGTTTCAACATTCTCCGTGCCTATATCGCCGACAAAGGACTTTCCCGCGATACAAAAGTGAAATGGGAGATCCCCTCCACATTTATGACTGAAGCGGGACCGCAGCCTATCGGCAATTCGGGCGAGTACTTGAACAAGACACTGGTAACATTCGGCACCAGAACAATGACGATCCGGGATTATGTGCGATCTGGAAGATGGTGCAGGATAAATTGTTGAGTGAAGAAGCGTACCGTCGCGGATTGGATCGTGTTCCGTTTGTTGCGCATGAGACGGAAAAATGGAATGCGAAACTCCTTTATCTCGCCCACCGCTCGGCGCTCATGCGGACGATCACTCTGTCGGACAGTGCCGTGCAAGCGTACTTCACTGCGCATAAAAAAAAATATCAAACCGGTGAAAAAAAATCCCCCTCATTTACAAACGTGAAACAGGCGGTGTCGGACGATTATTACAACGCTCTGGAGTCGCTCGTGCTTCTTCGGGAGATTGACATGTTAAAACAAAAATATGCAGTCACTATTAACGAAGAAGTTCTCCATACCCTGTCGAAAAATGCAGCGTCCGATCCGCGCGCTATCGAAACGATCTTCTATAAACCGGGCGGAACGTTTCCCCGTGTTGCATTCCCGACAATTGACGAAGCGTGGAGCAGAGTGCAATGATGCGTTTGATGCACATATACACTCTCTATCTCTGTTGTTCATTGCAGTCGGCAATGTCTCAGTTTGTCGATCCGTTGTCATTCTCTTTTGATAGAAAGCATGGGCAAGTTGAGGTCGGCGGACCGTTTGTCGGTGCTGAATTTCATCACAGCAGACCTCTGCCGTCCCGCATCAGTTTTTATTATCCTGTTGCCAATAGTATTGATCTCAGTAAAGATTATTGGAAACGAGATGAATCGATGCCGATGGCGTTGGGGGTAAAGATCGGTAACAGTAAGAAACAATGGATCGGCAGAGAAGGGTGGGAATATGTTTTGAGCCCGCACACGGTGACATTTTCAAATTCAGATGCGAATTTTTCGTACAGGATCACGTATGAATTTTGTCTTAACGAGCCGGCAATGATTGTATCATTTGAGTTAAAGAATATTACATCCCAAGCGCAGATGATAACGGCGTACACCCATCTTCTTCTCGCATTGCGAACGTGTCAAACATATGCACGAAAAGATTCAGCAGTCATGATGAGCGTTTCCGATGGGCAAACGGTTGTTGGACAATTTTCTGATACCGACACAAAATCGGCTGCTGTATTTGTCATGAATGCCGGTGAGAAAGCAGTACGGACCTGGTCCGATGCGAATGAACTCGCGATACACGATGATGGGAATAGTATATGGAGCGACAGTTCATTCACCTCTGTCTCACATAAAGATCAACAATCAAAACAGACCCGGGTTGCTGCTGCGTTCGAGTATTCCCGTTCCCTCAAGCCAAATGAGACGATGCAGATCGTTCTCATCATCGGCAGTTCGCAGGGAAATGAAGTGAATGAAAAGATTGCGAATCTTTCAAAGAACTGGATGAACGAAATCCGTATGTACGATGAGTTGGTGCGCCGCAAAGCATCGAAAGAGACCTATTTTGTAACAGGAGATCGGACTATTGACCGCTCATTGCAATGGTCCAAAGCGCTCCTAACTACCAATGCCCATTATCTCGACGGTCAGATCGTTCCGATGCCGTGTCCCGCGGAATATAATTTCTTCTTTACGCATGACCTGTTGATGACAAATCTCGGCGCGGTGAATTACGATCTGGAACGTGTGAAAAATAATTTGTTGTATGTCGCTTCGCTCGCGCAGGATTCGATCATTCCACACGCGTATTACTGGCGTGACGATGGATTCAAGACAGAACTTTGCACTCCGTCGAACTGGAATCATCTCTGGTTTATCGAAGTGTTTGCAAGTTATCTCCGCCATTCGCTCGATACCGCGATGATACGCCAATTGTATCCATTGATCGCAAAAAGTCTGAAAGAAATGATGACGCAACTGCGGGACGATCATTTGATGTATGCCTTCAGACCTGACTGGTGGGATATCGGATGGAACGAGGGACCGAGAACGTACATTACTGCATTGGGAATAAGAGAGATCGAAAATTATCTCTTTATCGCCTCGATGATCGATCGGAAGAATCCCTTTCTGATTGATTTGGAGAACAAAACTGTCGCAATGCGCTCCGCTCTTGTCGGCAAATTATGGGATGAATCGTTGAACTATTTGATCAATTACAACGGCAAAGATAAAGATGAACATAAATACATGGGATCTCTTCTTGCACTTGCGTTCAACCATTTAGATACCGGGCGTTCTCAAAAAATGATCGGATCTGTAAAAAAGGATTTGCTGGCGCCGCACGTAGGTGTAAGAGCAGTGATACCTGCAGATTTCCATACCGATTCGCTCATCAACTATTTCAAGTTGGCAGGAAAAGAAGCGGGTGATGCTTACACATACATCAACGGCGGCGTGTGGCCTCACAACAATGCATGGTACGCGTTGGCATTGCACTCAGTCGGAAGGTCGAATGAAGCGAAAGAGTTTGTCAAACAGATGATGACGATCGACGGCATTGCTCAAAGTCCGAACGGCATTCCGG
This sequence comes from Ignavibacteriales bacterium, assembly GCA_016182545.1. Lineage (GTDB taxonomy): Bacteria > Bacteroidota > Ignavibacteria > UBA10030 > UBA8401 > SpSt-333. The sequence goes on along the minus strand of JACPGG010000029.1, from coordinate 57,323 downwards.
CAATGTATGAGTACAGATATTCCGATGAATCGTCACCTCGGTATGGAGAAATTGATAAACCGTCGTTTCTATGGGCTGGCGGATTTTATCTCTACACGATATACACACTCGCGGGGATGAATGATAATATCTGGAATCTCTCATTCTCAGAACGCTATTCAGCATTTGATTCTACAATTCGCGCGAACTATACATTTGCCGGTGTGAAAAATGTTGAGATCACGGGCTCGGGGAATAGAGCAAAAAAAATCTCCTATGACGGTGTATCAGTTCCTTCACTTGTCATTCCGCTGGAACATCGGTCTTCGAAAAATATTGTAATCGAAAAAGGGGATCTGACATCTCTGTACCTAAAGAGTGTATCTGCAATTGTACATTCAGCAGTTTACAAGAAGAACAGACTAACGTGCGTTGTCTCATCGTTTCAAGGTCATACAACAACCCTTGAAATCGTTTCCCGGAACAAACCATCGCGAGCGTATGTGAACGGGAAAAAGAATGCTGAAATCGTCTCCATCAAAGAAAATGACGGTGCGTGGAATTCAAAAATTACATTTCATGCATCGGACGCACGTGATTCGATTAGCGTAAATTGGTAGCCGTATGAAAGCCGCATTATTCGAAAAGCCCAATCATCTTTCTGTCGTTGATCGTCCTTTGCGGATGTTGGGAAAGGATGAAGTCCTCGTTCGTGTCCGGTCATGCGGCGTGTGCGGGACAGATGTTCATATTGTTGCAGGGGAATCCCGTTCAACGCCGCCGGTGGTTCTCGGTCATGAATACTCCGGCGTTATCGAAGATGTCGGAAGTGAAGTGATGAGATTTACATCCGGGCAGCACGTTGCAATAGATCCGAACATCTCATGCGGAACATGTTACTTTTGCAGGCGAGGTGAGGTGCATCTCTGTTCAAATCTTCGCGCCCTTGGAGTGGATATCGATGGCGGTATGGCGGAGTTGTGCATAGTTCCTGAGCAGCAGTTGTATCTTCTCCCCAAGGATTTTCCGGCGACAGCAAGTGCTTTCATCGAGCCGGTTTCATGTGTGCTGCACGGAATCGACCGCGCAACGATTGCTGTCGGTGATTCTGTCGTCATCATCGGCGGCGGAACGATCGGTTTGATGATGCTTCAATTGTGCCGTGCAGCCGGCGCTGCTGTCACGATCGTTATTGAACCGCTGGAACAGAAAAGAAAAATTGCGCAGACACTCGGTGCTACTCATGTACTTGATCCGAATAACGTGAATGTGCGAGACGCTGTCATGGACATAACCGCTGTCGGTGCCGATGTAGTTATAGAATGTGCAGGAAGGATTTCGACAGCGGAAGGAACATTGGACCTTGCCCGAAGAGGAGGCACGGTGGAGTTTTTCGGTGTTTGTCCCATCGGGCAGACGTTTCCTATCGAACCGAATAAAGTCTTTTTCAAGGAACTGACCATTGTCGGCTCGTATGTCAACCCGTTGACATTCGACCGTGCGATCAAATCGTTGGCCGCCGGCATTATTCGCGTTGATGAATTTCCGATCAATCGGTTTACGCTCGACGACGTTCACGAAGCGATACGGTATCAGAAAGAAGGATTGACGATCAAAAGCATTATTGAGCCGAACAAATGATGAAATATCCTGAAGTGACATCGGTCGGTGAAGTGTTGATAGATTTCGTTTCCGAGATGCCGTCGAACGATCTATCGACTGCCCATAGTTTTATAAAAATGGCGGGAGGCGCTCCGGCGAATGTTGCTGTCGGGTTAGCCAAACTAGGCATCCGCACTGCGTTTGTAGGAAAAGTGGGGGATGATTCATTCGGTAAATTCTTACGGAGCGAATTAAAGCGGCATGGTGTGAATATCAAGTGGCTGTGGACCGATCCGGATCATAAAACGCGTTTGGCATTTGTCGCTCTAACCCACGGCGGCGACAGAGATTTCGAATTTTGGGAGAAAGATCCGGCAGACGCTCATCTTCGCCGCAATGATGTCGATTTTTCCGCCGTCTGCACATCGCAGGTCGTTCACATTAGTTCTTTTTTACTTTTAAACCGTGAAACCAGAGAGACCGCATTCGAACTTGCAAAGCACGGGAAGAAAAAAGCGCGGATCATTTCGTTCGATCCGAATATTCGGTTATCTCTCTGGAATGACCAGAAGGAAGCGTTGCGTCACTACCGAGCGATGATACGATACGCAACTGTGCTTCGGATGAATGACGCAGAAGCAAAACTTTTGACCGGATCGTCGTCACTACTCGTTGCATCAAGGAAACTGCTTGCAATGGGACCGCGTCTCGTGGTGATCACACAGGATAAAAAAGGATGCTTCTTCGCGACGAAAAAATTTACAGGAAAGGCAAATGGATTTTCCGTGCGGGCTGTTGATACGACAGGATGCGGAGATGGATTCCTTGCCGGCTTGCTTGCGGGAATAGTCCGGAGTGAGAAAGAGGTTGATACATTATCATTTGATGATCTGATGTCAATTTGCAGAAGCGCAAATGCGGTCGGTGCAATAGTAGCAACTCGTCATGGTGCGATCGCTGCGATGCCGTCGGCAGATCAATTGAAATCATTCTTTCGGAGCCAACAATGAAATGGATATTTGCGATAGCGCTTGCGGCATTGACTGCCGCGTTATCTCAAGCGCAGGAGACAGTTGTCAATTTTTCTCACCTTCGGCATTTAACGGAACGGATTCAATTCAACAGTGATTCGGTCGACATCATCCATATCTACGCCGATTACCCTTCGTACAATTGGGTTGACGCCAGTGATGAAGGAATCGCGTGTGTTGACGATGCGGGGCGCGCTGCCGTTGCCTATTTGCGTCATTACGAATTGACAAAAGATCGTTCCAGCATGACACGAGCAAAAGAGTTGCTCAAATTTGTATTGTATCTTCAAGCGGAAGATGGACAGTTCTATAATTTTATCTATGCGGATAGGTCGATCAATCGCAGCGGCATTACAAGTTACAAATCGCTGGGTTGGTGGGCTGCGCGCGGTATCTGGTGTTTTGGAATGGGATACAGGATTTTCGAAAGAGAGGATCCGCAATTTGCCGATCGTTTGAAAAACGGAATCCAAAAAACATTCTTCCATCTCGATACACTGCTGCGCCATTACAAGAAAAAGAAAACCGTTGCCGGATACGACATCCCACAATGGTTATTGTACGAATCTGGAGCCGATGCAACAACGGAACTGGTTCTGGGACTGATCGAATATTACAAAGCAATGGATGACGTAAAAGTAAAAGAATATATTGAAAAATTGTGCGAAGGGATGATGGTGATGCAAGATGGCGATGCGAACACGTTTCCGTACGGAGTTCATAGCTCGTGGGAAACGATGTGGCGCATGGGGGAACGGGCAGATGCAGGTGCTTGCCGAAGCGGGGAAGTTATTGAAGAACAAAAAGATGATCGAGTCTGCCCGGCGTGAAGCCGACGGATTTTCTGCTCGGCTGCTCGTACAAGGATTCAAACGGGAGTTTGATGTTGCCGATAGCTCAAAGAAAAGAGAGTTTGAACAGATCGCGTACGATCTCCGTCCGATGGTCGTCGGTTTGATCAGACTGTATGAAGCAACGGGGGAGAAGAAATATCTTTCGATGGCGAAAATTGCCGGATCGTGGTTTTTCGGCAATAACGCCGCCGCTTCGCCGATGTACGATCCTGTAACCGGACGGGGATATGACGGCATTCGCTCGGCAGCAGAAGTAAATAAAAATTCCGGGGCAGAATCGACCATTGAAGCATTGATGGCGTTATTGGAACTTGAACAGCATAGTGAGATAAAGAATTTTGCAACGACAAAAAAAATCAAGAACGGCGAAACTGAGCGATACCTGTATGGGCTCTATTCAATCGCTAACGACAGACTCGGATTGATCCTTGATAAAAAAGCCGGAACAATCGTCGTATTACAAGGAAAAGAACTTTCGAAGTTTGAAAAGCACAATGTGAAATGACCGTAAGGCGCTACAACATATTTTTATTCATACTTTCGGTCCTTTGTTTTGAAGCAAGGGGACAGCAAATCAATATTCCGAGAATCGAGCAGATGCCAAATCTTCCCGCACCATATATGATGCGCGATTGGAAATCGGTTGCGAAAGGATATGATTCACTTGTTTTCAAAACCGATGCTGTGGGAGATTATCTCCCTTTGAATTCGTTGTATTCGAACACTGTGAATTATCCCGGCTCTCAAAGTTTTCGTTTGAAATCGTACGTCGGATCGCCGGGAGCGGGAGGTGAAGGGATCAATTGCCTTCCCGCCGTTGTCGGCGCCGAACTTGTTGGACTCGACAAACGAAATCAAAACGGAAAAGACTGGGTCGCGATGTGCAAAGAGTGGTTCAATACACTGCCGTCGGAAAGTGTCTATTTGAACACTCCGCGTGCCAGCAGCGGCGATGATTGGTGGTATGAGACGATGCCCAATATTTTTTTCTATCAATTGTATGATCTCCATCCTGAAGTGACGGAGTTCAAGACTCAAAGTAAAACTGTCGCAGATCGCTGGTTGGCTGCTGTGAAATCTATGAACGGGAGTGCAACGCCGTGGCATCTTCCCAATATGGATCATCGCGCATGGGAACTTTCGACGATGACACCGAACGACATCGGCGTGCATGAACCGGAGGCGGCAGGGGCAATCGGCTGGTTATTGTATCAAGCGTTTGTTAAAACAGGAGATGAAAAGTACCGCATCGGCGCTGAGTGGGCGATGGAGTTTCTTAGTTCGCAGTCGCTCAATCCTTCGTACGAATTGCAACTTGTGTATGGTGCGGTTACCGCTGCCCGCATGAATGCGGAGATGGGAACGATGTACGATCTGCAAAAAATATTCAACTGGTGTTTCGATGTCGGTCCGCTCCGGTCGTGGGGAACAACACTCGGTACATGGGGAAATTACGACTGTTACGGATTGGTCGGTGATGTTCAACAGTTCGAGCCGGGTTATGCATTCCTCATGAATACGTTCCAGCACGTTGGCGCGCTTGCACCGATTGCGCGCTATGATGATCGGTATGCGCGAGCGATCGGCAAATGGGTGTTGAATGCGGCAAATGCCGTGAGATTATTGTATCCGAATTTTCTCCCCGATTCAAATCAAGATAGCCGCGTTTGGTCGGCGCAATATGATCCTCATTCATTTATCGGCTATGAAGGATTGAAGCAAACAGAATCGGCAAATAGTGCGTTGGCAACCGGCGATGCAATGAAGAATGGATGGGCAGCAACAAACCTTGCACTGTACGGTTCGTCGCATGTCGGTTATCTCGCAGCAATTGTTGACACGACGAATGTGCCGATGGTACTGCAGGTTGATTTGTTAAAGACTGATTTCGGACATGCGCAGGCATATCCGACCTTTCTTTTTTTCAATCCGCACGATTCAACAGTATCGGTTGCACTCGATGCCGGGAATGATCCGGTCGATCTGTATGATTTGATATCCAACACTGTCATAAAAAATAATGTTACCCAACAAACTACCTTTGAGATACCACAGAACAGTGCGAGAGTGCTGGTACTTGTCCCGTCGGGCGGAACGATCACGTACTCCGATGATAAAATGTTGATCAACGATGTTGTCGTTGATTATCGAAGTTCGCAGTCGGTCATCAATCATTCACCAAGAATTAAAGCGGTCGCAGCGTCGAAAGACACGGTTCTCCGAAATCAAATTTCGGAATTGTTTTGCACTGCAGAAGATCGTGATGGTGATCCGTTTGCTATTTCATGGATAACGTCGCATGGAATAATAAACGGTTCGGGCGCGCAAGTCACATGGACCTCACCGGATTCGGCAGGATTGTATTCAATTATATGTACAGTAAAAGATTCAAGTAATGCTGTCGCCGTAGATACAGTTTACATCTTTGTGGTTGAAAGTATCAATCATCAGCCAACCATTCAAAAAATTCGGGCGACGCCGCGTAAACTTGATTTGAATTCGACTTCAACGGTAATATGCCTTGCAACCGATATTGATCCTGATACAGTGTACTATTCATGGTCTGCATCTTGCGGATCGTTTACCGGTAGTGTCGCAAGTATTACGTGGAATAGTCCATCTAGTGAAGGTAACTACACATTGTATTGTTCCGTGAGTGACGGACATGGAGGGATTGCAAAAGACAGCATATCTGTCGAAGTTCGCGATTTTTCAAAATTTGTAAAAGGAAATATCCTCGCATACTATCCATTCAATGGAAATGCAAATGATGCCTCGGGGAATAACCGCAACGGCGCTGTTGTGAATGCGCAATTGACTTCGGATAGAAATGGAATGGCGAACAGTGCATTTCTTTTTGACGGCGCGACATCATCAATCAAAATACCAAATGATAACGGATTGAGCGTGCAGAATGCAATCGCACTGAATTTCTGGATGAAGATCGGTGCGTTTTATAACCGCGAGCAGTATCCGATCTCGCACGGCAACTGGATGAATCGGTGGAAGATTTCTATCTCAAACGGGCGAATTCGATGGACAGTGAAAACTTCTACGGGAATTAAAGATCTCGACTCAGAAACACAGGTGGTTCTTGATTCCGTGTATAATATTACGGTCGTGTATAACGGAATGGAGATGGAATTGTATCTGAATGGTGAACTTGATGCGTTTGCTCCTTTCAGCGGAACAATTCAAACAACAACAATTGATCTCACGATCGGTCAGTCACTTCCGACTGACAACAACTATAATTTCAACGGTGTTCTGGATGATATTCGGGTATTCGATTACGGGCTGTCTGTTGATGAGATCGCACAACTCTCATCGCGTGTAACAACCGTAGGAAACCTGTCGCCATCATTGATACCAACCTCGTATGCAATGAACGTGTATCCGAATCCATTCAATCCGTCCACAATTACTCAATTGTCGTTGCCGGCAGCCGCTCATGCGACAGTGCGAATATTCGATCTTCTTGGCAGAGAGACGGCAACAATTCTTGACGGATTTACCGACGCAGGAGTTATTGAAACACGCTGGGATGCCGGAAGAAACGCGAGCGGTATCTATTTCTGTGTGGCTACTTTTTCAAATAAAACACTTATACAAAAACTGGTTCTAGTAAGGTAATGTTGAATGAAACGAATTGATCTTAACGGTACTTGGGAATTCAGGGCGATCGATACATTCAAAGCACTTCCGACAAATTCTTACCGGGCACTCGATTGGATGCCGGCGCACGTGCCGGGCACAGTTCATACAGATCTTATGATGTGCAACGTCATTCCCGATCCGTATTTCCGGATGAATGAAAACGACGTGCAATGGGTGGAGAATATTCAGTGGCTGTATCGTCGTACACTCGTTGTTGATGAAACATTCTTGAAAGAAAAAAATATAGCACTCGTTGCCGAGGGGATCGACACGTATGCAGGATTCAAAATCAACGGGAAAGAAATTGGAACGACAGAGAACATGTTTGTTCATCATCGCTTCGACATTAAACGATATTTGAAGTCGGGAGAAAATGCAATTGAGATTTTATTCGACTCGCCGGTTGTGCGGTCAAAAGCGCTCCAAAAGAAACACGGCGCGCTTCAGGTTGCACTCGAACCGCATCGTGTGTATGCAAGAAAGGCGCAATATTCGTTCAGTTGGGATTGGGGACCAAAACTTACAACTTCGGGGATATGGAGACCGATCTATATTGAAGCATCGTCCGGACCGGTTCTGCAAAATCCGTTTGTGAAGACACTTGAGTTGAAAAAGAAATCGGCGACGATTGAACTATCGGTCGATATCGAACATTTTTCGTCTGCGGTTCTTGTTACCGCTAAAATTGAAGGTGAATATTTTTCTGAAGAAGTTGTCAAGCGCGCGAATTCATCAACGCTTCGATTTAAGATGAAAATCGATCATCCGAATATCTGGTGGCCAAATGGATACGGGAGTCAGTCGCTCTATTCTGCAACATTTACCTTGAACGACGAGAATGGTATCGTTTCTGAAACAACAACGACATTTGGTATCCGAACAGTTGAATTGTTGCAGGAAAAAGATTTCGAAGGGAAATCGTTCATCATTCTCGTCAACGGAGTTAAAATATTCTGTAAAGGTGCCGACTGGATTCCAAGCGATAATTTTATTCCGCGCATTCCGGACTCGACCTATGAACGGTTGCTGAGAATGGCACGCGATGCCAACATGAATATGATCCGTGTATGGGGAGGCGGAATTTACGAACAAGAAATATTTTACAATCTCTGCGACAGACTCGGTTTACTTGTATGGCAGGATTTTATGTTTGCATGCGGCGAGTATCCGCACACATCATGGTTTTTGAAATCAGTCAGTGACGAAGCGGAAAAAGCAGTGACACGCTTGCGCAATCATCCGAGCGTTGCAATCTGGTGCGGCAATAACGAATGCGAGTGGTTGTTCTGTACAGAAAATCCCGATAAGACCGCCGACGAAATGACCGGCGCTGTGATATTCCGAAAATTGTTGCCTGATGCAGTCGAGAAATTAGATGGTTCGAGACCGTATTGGCGCAGTTCTCCGTACGGCAGCGGATTTCCGAATGACGAATCAAACGGCAACCATCATCAATGGCAGGTGTGGAGTTTCTGGAAGGACTATAACGAATACGAGACGAGCAAAGCACGATTCGTTACGGAATTCGGATTTCAAGCGCCGGCAACTATGAAGACATGGGAGGAATGCACATTGCCGGAAGAAAGAAAACCGCAACATCCCGTCATTGAGCATCACAACAAGCAGGTGGAAGGTCAGGAACGGCTTTTCCGTTTTCAGTCCGCACATTATGCAGTAGGGGAGGATTTCAACAAATTTGTTTATCAGGGGCAGTTGGTGCAGGCGAATGCTTTGAAGACCGCAGTTGAACACTGGCGCAGAAGAAAATTCAATACTGCAGGCGCATTGTTCTGGCAACTCAATGACTGCTGGCCCGTCAGCAGTTGGTCGGTGATCGACAGCGGTTTGAGACCGAAAGCGGCATATTTTTATGCCAAAAGATTCTTTTCGAATGTTCTGGTCTCATTGAAACATTCCGGTGAAACAATTGAAGTGTGGGGTACAAATGATACTCTGGAAACTATCAAAGGGACGATTGATATACGGATTCTCTCATTTACCGGAGAAAAACATTTTGAATTGAAAAAAGAGATTTCATTGAAAGCAAACACTTCGTCAATGATCGTCGAGCTGCCCGTGCGGGGTGAAGATCGTGAATTCAAATATGACAGGTATATTCTTGTTCGATTATTGTCAAATAACAGTATTCTCTCCGAGAACAGGTCTTTTTTTGCGGAACCCAAGCATCTTCACCTGCCTGTCCCCCGGATTATCTGTGGTGTCAGCACAAAGAGCGGAGGAGAATATCAACTCAATGTCCGGACCGATCTTTTTGCAAAAGATGTATGCATTGCAATTGACGGTCAAGACATTACTATCGGCGACAATTATTTCGACCTCGATGCGGGGAATTCGAAAATAATATCGTGCAATACCTCCGAACAGGTCCAGGATATTGAAAAGAAAATAGTAATCACTTTTTTACATTAAAGATTGATCCCATTAAACTTAATTAAAGATAAAACTATGAAGCCCCTTGTAAATGCGAACAGTGAAGTGAACAGAACCGATATTAAAATTATGCGTGATACTGCACGTGTCATTGCCCGTCCGCTTATTCCCGATGATAAATCCCGTATCGTCAGGCTGATCGGAAAAATACTGCAGTTACCGGAATCGCAAGCAACAGAACTATTCGAGCGTGTGAAGAAAGATTTTTTTAATCGTCATAAAGATTTACGATCCACCGTACTGCGTCACTATCATGAAGTTGCCGGATACATCCCGCAATCGACGCCAATCAGTGAGACAAAGAAGATGTTGATCGGCTCGTATTTTACCATGGAGTATTCAATCGAGTCCGCCGCACTATTCAACCCTTCGATCGTCCCTCACCCTGATCAATCCGGTCTTTCCGTGGGGAGTCTTCGATTTATTATGAGCTTACGAGCAACGGGGGAAGGTCATATCTCTTCAATTGTTTTCAGGTCCGGTGTCATCGACAATCATGGTTCAGTCGTTCTTGATATGAGCAGTAAATATGCCGAGTTGCCGGAAGTCAGGCGTCGTGCGCCGGAGGATTCGAACTATTCGATTCATTTTCGTCATGATCAAAAAATTTCCGAACGGGTGATATTCCCGGTGTTGAAAAGTGAGAGCAAAGGGATAGAGGATGCACGTTTTGTCCGTTTTGTTGATGACAATGGTGAGGTGACGTACTTTGGAACATATACGGCTTATGACGGATCTACTGTTCTCCCACAATTTATTGAAACAAAAGATTTTCTTTCGTTCAATATAATCACACTTAAAGGGAGTGCTGTTAAAAATAAAGGGATGGCTCTCTTTCCTCGCAAAATAAACGGTGAGTACGCAATGCTCTCCCGCCAAGATGGCGAGACCAATCGAATCATGTTTTCCGACAACCTGCATGTTTGGGAAGAATCAGAACTCATCCAAGAGCCAGCCAGCCCCTGGGAATTTGTTCAGATCGGCAACTGCGGTTCACCGATCGAAACAGAAAAAGGATGGTTAGTACTGACGCACGGCGTCGGTCCCATGAGGAAATATTCCATCGGCGCGATCTTGCTTGATTTGAAAGATCCAAGAAAAGTCATCGCACATTTGGACGAACCACTGGTTGAACCGAATGAAGTTGAACGGGAAGGATACGTGCCGAATGTCGTCTATTCGTGCGGATCGATCGTGCACAACGGCACATTGATACTTCCGTATGCGATGTCCGATATTTCGTCCGGCATTGTAACGGTTGATGTTGCAGGTCTGTTGAACAAAATAATTTCGGTTACCAGATGAGGATGTAGACTAATATCTCTTCATTGTTATTGAAGCGATTTTTTCTTACAATAGATTGTCAACGCGTTCGCAGCTCAATCTTCCAAATAAAGAGTTGATTTTGCTGCGTACGCAAACAATGCGTCCGTAGCTCAACTGGATAGAGCATCAGACTTCGACTCTGAGGGTTGGGGGTTCGAATCCCTCCGGGCGTACTTTAAAAGAGCGTTGGCGTTAACGCCGACCTGTTGTGAGAAAACCGCATCCGTAGCTCAACTGGATAGAGCGTTGGCCTCCGAAGCCAAAGGTTTCGGGTTCGAATCCCGACGGGTGTACAAAACATCCTGCCTGCGTTGATCTATTTACACCCTCACCCCAAAAATCTATTGCTTAAATCAGACATTATTATCTTATTTCATCCAGCACGCTTACAAATCTCTCAAAAATAGTAATGAATGCAGCAGTCTAATCAAAGTTGAAAAATTCAACATACAATTCCGCTGAAAATATAAACAATAACCACGGTACACTCTTTGTTATGAAATATAGAGATTTTCCTTAAATAGCATTCGTTTTTGAATATATATTAAGCTGAAGAGCATTTATAATGAAGTTTCTGTACTCCGTCCTATCTTCACTGCTTCTTGTTACGCAACTGTCCGCCCAAACAAACGACGAATGTCTGGCTTGTCATTCAGACAACTCATTAACAATGGAAAAAAAGGGAAAAACAATTTCCCTTTTTGTTGACGACCAACATCTTAAATCATCAACGCATAAGAAATTTTCATGCACTGCATGCCACACCGGATTTGATGCAAATAATATTCCGCACAAAGAGAGCATTGGCGCAGTTCAATGTCAGACCTGTCATACAAAGGACATTCCGAAGCATACATTCCATAAAACAGTGATAGGAGCAGGATCGGACAAAAGTTCGTTGTGCAAAGATTGTCATGGCACGCACACTGTAAAATCCCCTAAAGTTGAAGGGGCTAAATTCCATAAGTCCACCGTTATAAAAGATTGCGGTCAATGCCATAAACAGGAGATGGAAAAATTCCTGACCTCAGCACACGGTGTTGCATTGCAGGAGAAAAATACCACCGCACCTTCATGCATCGACTGTCACTCGAAAATGTCAGCAAATGCGAAAGTCTCGTTAGGCAAAGCGGATCGAAAACTTCAACAAGAGAAAATGTGTATTACGTGTCACAGCCAGAAACATAACGGTACCGGACCCTCGAATGAATTTATTCTTGCCTATGAACAGAGCGTTCATGCGAAAGCGTTGAAAACCGGAAAAGGAGAAGCGGCAAACTGCGTGGACTGCCACAGCAGTCACGATATGCATAAGGCTTCCGATCCCGCTTCCAAAGTAAATAAAAAAAATATCCCTTCAACCTGTGCGAAATGCCATTCCACAGAAGTGACGGCGTACGAAAAAGGGATTCATGGCAAAGCGTTTGCACACGGCAACAATGCATCGCCGGTGTGTACCGATTGTCATGGTGAGCACAAAATTCTTGCGCCCAAAGATCCAAACTCGCCCGTGTCGGGTTTGCATGTGTCGGAACAGGTCTGTACACCGTGTCATAGTTCAGTGAAGATGTCCGAGAAATACGGATTACCGACAGGAAGAAGCAAAACATTCTTCGATAGTTTTCACGGTCTTGCCGTAAAAGCCGGCAGTAAGGAAGCGGCAAATTGCGCAAGCTGTCACGGGTTCCACGATATTCTTCCGTCATCCGATTCGACATCGCGCGTAAGCAAAAAAAATCTGGCAACAACGTGCGGCTCGTGCCATCCCGGCGCTAACGAAAATTTTGCAGTCGGTGCGGTGCATGTCTCAACGTCAACCGACAGTGAAGATGAACTGATCTATTTCGTCTCCAACCTGTACATCGTGCTCATCGTCGTAACAATCGGCGGGATGGCGGTGCATAACGGATTGGATTTTATCCGCAAGTCAAAGCGACATCTTCGTCATCGCCGGCACGGAACGTTTGAAGATGAAGAACTTGGTCGCGGACTTTATGTGCGTATGACATTAAGTGAACGGTTGCAACACGGCACATTGGCGGTCAGTTTCATCACGCTGGTTATTACGGGATTTATGCTGCGATATCCGGATGCGTGGTGGGTTATTTCAATCCGTTCGATAACACCCGAGTTTTTTGAAGTCAGAAGCTGGGTGCATCGCATTGCAGGTGTTGCAATGCTGGCGGCTAGTTTGTTCCATGTTTACTATATCTTTTTCGTACCGCGCGGAAAAGAATTACTGCGCGATCTTCTGCCAAAATTTTCCGATGTGATCGATGCTTTGAATGTTGCCAAATATAACGTGGGAATTTCAAAAGAGAAACCGCTGCTCGATCGTTTCAGTTACATTGAAAAGGCGGAATACTGGGCGCTCGTGTGGGGGACGATCGTCATGGGCATGACCGGTTTTATCCTTTGGTTCGATAACACATTTCTCGGTCTGCTCGGAAAACAATGGTGGGATGTTGCGCGCGTGGTTCATTTTTACGAAGCATGGCTTGCAACCCTCGCAATCATTATTTGGCACTTTTACTTCGTCATTTTCAATCCGGATGTCTATCCGATGAATCTGGCGTGGTTCAAGGGGACTATCTCTGAAGAAGAAATGGCAGATGAGCACCCGTTGGAACTTCGCAGAATCAAAGATGCGGAACTGACGAAGCAAAAGGAAGCCGAAGAAAAATGAAATTTCCGGGTGTGATAGTGAGATGCGTAGCGCTCCCGGTCGGGTTGGTATTGTTGTGTGTTGGTTCGGTAACGGCGCAGGACAAGTCCGAATGTCTTGCGTGTCATGAAGACCAATCCCTGACGGCGGAAAAAAACGGAAAAGCACATTCGCTATTTCTGGACGACAAGAAATTCAGCAAATCGATTCACAATGATCTGCAATGCGTTTCATGCCACGAAGGATTCGACCCGAATAATCTTCCCCATAAAGAGAAAATAGAACCGGTTCAATGCGGTACATGCCATACTGCTGAACAGGAACAATATGCGCAATGCATGCATGGTGAACGGGCTGCGGCGGGAGATCCGCTTGCGCCGCGGTGTTACGACTGCCACGGCAAACATGATATTCTTGCGGTCAAAGATCCCAATTCTCAAGTTCGTCCGATCAATATTCCATACGTCTGCGGCAAGTGCCATCAAGAGGGGGCACCGGTTCAAAAAGCACGTCGACTTTCGCAGGAACATATCCTCGAGAATTACACCGAAAGCATTCACGGCGAAGGATTGTTGAAAAAAGGATTGTCGGTCGCCGCCACCTGTGCATCATGTCATACGCCGCATCTCATCAGACCGCATAACGATCCGCGGTCATCCATTAACAGGAAAAATATTGCCGCAACATGTGCAAAATGTCATTCGTCGATCGAAGTTGTCCATCGCAAGGTCATTAAAGGGGAATTGTGGGAAAAACAAGCGAATGTCCTTCCGGCATGCGTCGATTGTCATCAACCTCATAAAGCGCGCCGCGTTTTTTACGATCAGGGAATGGCGAATAAAGATTGTCTGACATGCCATGAACGGAAAGATATCAAAGCGTCAAAAGACGGTCGGTCTCTTTTTGTCGATGTTGCAGAATATGCAGGATCGAAGCACGGTGCGAAAGTGGCGTGCAGCCAATGTCATACTGAGGTGAAATCGTCGCACACGCGTCCGTGTGATGCGATCACCAAAAAAGTCGATTGCGCGCAGTGCCATACCGAAGTCGGCGAACAGTATCAGAAAAGTACGCACGGTAAATTGTTTGCTAAACAGGATGCAAACGCCCCGACATGCAAAGAGTGCCACGGCACGCACGGCGTAAAGGGGAAAACGGATCCCATATCGCCTACCTTCGCAATCAACGTTCCAGCGTTATGTGCCCGGTGCCATCAGGAAGGGCAGAAAGCCGCTGTACGTTACAAAGGGACCGAACACGATATCATCAAACATTACACCGAGAGCATTCACGGTAAAGGATTGGCGAAAAGCGGATTGACAGTCACCGCGAAATGCACCGACTGTCATTCTTCCCACATGGAATTGCCGAAGTCGGATCCGCTTTCTACAATTAATGCGCAAAACATTCCTGCCACTTGCGGAAGGTGCCATCACGGTATAGAAGAAAAATACAACAAGAGCATTCATTCGAGATTCGTATCGACATCAGAGAAACCGCTGCCGGTCTGTAACGACTGCCATACAGCGCACACCATCAATCGCACCGATGCCGAAGGATTTAAATTGGGAGTGATGACTACATGCGGAAAATGTCACGACGAAATCACCAAAACGTATTTCGATACGTACCACGGAAAGGTCGCCAAGCTCGGTTACACGAAGACTGCAAAATGTTATGACTGCCATGGTGCCCATGATATTCTCCCCACCTCCAATCCAAATTCACGTTTGCATCGGCAGAACGTTGTTCAGACGTGTCAACAATGCCATCCGGGAGCGAACAGAAGATTTGCCGGCTATCTAACACATGCAACGCATCATGATCCTGACAAATACCCGATCTTGTTTTGGGTCTTCTGGGGAATGACGGGTCTCGTCATCGGCACGTTCTTCTTTAGCGGAGTGCATACGCTGTTGTGGCTGCCGAGGGCATGGGAGCTGAGAAGAATCCATCAGCAAATGGAAAAAGAACACGGGGGGGAACGTCAATATCAGCGCTTCTCACGGTTGAACCGAATTCTTCACATTGCGATGATTGTCAGCTTCCTTTCATTGGCGCTGACCGGAATGATGTTGAAGTTTTCGTACACCGACTGGGCTGCGATCCTTTCGCGATTCTTCGGCGGCTTTGAAGTTGCAGGATATATACATCGCATCGCCGCCACATTCATGATGATCGTATTTATCACACATATTGTTGATCTTGTCCGGCGCAAGAAAGTAGAATTTGGTTCGTGGAAGAAAATGCTCTTCGGCGCAAATACGATGCTCCCCACAAAAAAAGATCTGCAGGATATTATCGGCTCCATTAAGTGGTTTATCGGCAAAGGTCCCCGTCCTCAGTACGGGCGGTGGACATATTGGGAAAAGTTTGACTACTTTGCGGTGTTCTGGGGTGTCTTCATTATTGGTTCCACAGGCATGACACTCTGGTTTCCGGAATTCTTTACGAACTTTGTTCCGGGGTGGTTCATCAATGTTGCAACGATCATTCATAGCGATGAAGCGCTGCTCGCAACAGGATTCATCTTTACTGTGCACTTCTTCAACACGCATTTGCGCCCCGAAAAATTCCCGATGGATCTTGTGATCTTTACGGGCAGAATGTCGGTCGAAGAGCTGAAGCGGGACAAACCTGCCGAGTACTACGCGATGATCGAAAGCGGTGAACTTGAGAAACATCTTGTCGAACCGTATCATCCGATCGTTCTACGGGCGATAAAAATATTCGGTTGGACGGCGGTAACGATCGGATTCAGTGTTGTTCTCTGGATCATCTATGCAATGATTTTCAGTTATCAATAACGTCGTTGAGATCCTTAACGGCAGGAAATGAACTATTCAGAAAACAAAATATTGGGATAGCGTATGGTACTGAAGAAAATATTCCCAGCCGCATTCTTTAATACGGTGAGTCTCATCGGTGCTTCAATTGCCACCATCAGTTTTGGGTTGGTCATCTTTCTTTTCGTGCTGGAAATATTCGGCACAAATCAAAAACCGTACATGGGAATTCTTGCGTTCGTCATCCTTCCCGCGCTGCTGGTGTTCGGCGTTGCAGTGATTATCCTTGGAATGATTTTGGAGCGTCGGCGGCGGTTGAAAACGGGGGATGTCTCCACGCATTTACCCTCCGTCGATTTCAACAATCCAAAGCACCGGAAAAATTTCTTTTTCATTGCCTTTGTCGGAGCATCGTTTCTGTTCAGTATCGGCTTTGCAAGTTTTCAGGCGTACGAGTATACCGAATCAGATGAATTCTGCGGCACAACATGCCATACGGTAATGGAGCCGGAATACACGGCGTACCAATTTTCTCCCCACGCAAAGGTCGGCTGCGTTCAGTGCCATATCGGGTCGGGTGCCAACTACTTTGTAAAATCGAAACTCTCCGGCAGCTACCAATTGTATTCGGTGGCATTCAACAAATATCCGCGCCCGGTCCCGACACCGATCCATAACCTGCGTCCGGCTCAGGAAACGTGCGAACAATGTCATTGGCCCAAACATTTCTTCAGTGAAAAACTCCACAAAAATAATTACTTCCTTTCCGATAAGAACAACACGCGCTGGGACCTGACCTTACTGGTGAAAATCGGCGGCGGTAACATCGAAGCCGGACCGACCTCCGGCATTCACTGGCATATGAACATCGGACACCAGATCACCTATGCCCCTTCCGATTCAAGCAGACAGACGATTCCGTGGGTAAAGGTAAAAGATGTGGCGACCGGCGCCGAACGAGTGTATACGAGCACTGATGCTCCGCTGACCGACGAACAATTGGCGGCAACCGAAACACGCAGGATGGATTGCATCGACTGCCACAACAGACCAACGCACATTTACCGTCCGCCGGGAAGAACCGTGAATACTGCGATGAATCTTGGATGGATCGATCCCGATCTTCCGGATGCGAAGACTCTTTCGGTCAATCTCCTGGATTTTCCGTACTCGTCGCGTGAGAAAGCGCTCGACAGTATCAAAACTCAATTTGAGGAATACTATCGGCTGCGATATCCCGACATCTTTCCTCTCAAGAAAGAATCCATTCAAAAATCGGTCAGCGAGATACAAAAGATCTATAACCGGAATTATTTCCCCGATATGAAAGTGTCGTGGAAGAAATTCCCGGATAATATCGGACATATGTACTATCCCGGTTGTTTCCGCTGCCATGACGGCAAACATCAAACGCAGGACGGGAAGATCCTGTCACGGGATTGCAATGTGTGTCACACAATCCTCAGTCAACAATTTGAAAAAGATGAACTTCGCATATCGATAGCGGGAATCGAGTATCAACATCCCGTCGATATCGGCGATTCCTGGAAAGAAATGAATTGCAGCGATTGTCATAATCCAAAATAGAAGGAGTTTGATATGGTGGAACATCCGGCTCGGGAAACTCAAAAAGATAAACGTGATTTCTTGAAACTGATTTTGGTGGGCAGCTCTTTTGCATGGCTTGCTTCTATAATCTATCCTGTCATTTCCTATCTCAAACCTCCTAAGCAATCCGAAGTTGTGGTGAAAAGCGTGAAAGCCGGAAAGATCTCCGATTTTGCCAACGACAGCGGCACCATCATCAAATTCGGTTCAAAGCCTGTCCTGCTCATCCGCAATGCAAACGGTGAATTCAAAGCCTTCTCCGCGACATGCACACACCTTGATTGCACGGTTCAATACAGGAATGATTTTGGTCTTATATGGTGCGCATGCCATAACGGGAAGTACGATCTCAACGGGCGGAATGTCTCCGGTCCGCCGCCGCGTCCGCTTGAAGCATTTGTCGTTACATTGCAAGGTGATGATATTCTGATTCATAAATCTTAACAGCAGGATGGAATATGAATAAATTCTCTTCGCGCGTGTATCAATGGATGGATGAACGCTTCCATCTTTCCGATGCAATTGATTTTATGAAGAAGAAATATGTCCCTGTCCACCGGCATTCGGTCTGGTACTATTTCGGCGGTGTTTCATTATTTCTTTTCATCATCCAAGTGGTAACGGGAATCCTTCTATTGATGTATTACAAAAGCGGCGAAGATCAAGCGTTTGAAAGCATACATTTCATCATGTCGAAGGTTCAGTTCGGATGGTTGATTCGTTCTATTCACAGTTGGGCGGCAAATCTTTTTATTCTTGCTGCAATGATCCACATGTTCAGCGTCTATTTTGAACGGGCGTATCGTAAACCGAGAGAGTTGACATGGTTTACCGGTATGCTGATGTTCTTTGTCGGACTGACATTTGGTTTCAGCGGATATTTATTGCCGTGGAATGAATTGGCGTACTTCGCAACGAAGGTCGGTACGGACATTGCCGGCGTCATTCCGATTATCGGCGAGCCGATGCTTTATTTCTTGCGCGGTGGCGAAGATGTTACGGGGGCAACGTTGTCACGCTTCTTCGGTCTGCACGTTGCCGTACTCCCCGCCGTATTTACCGTTCTGCTCGGAGTCCATTTGTTATTTGTTCAAATCCAGGGAATGAGCACACCGTTGCACATGCAGCATCTTGAGGAACATGAGATAAAAAAGATGCCTTTCTTTCCGAATTTTGTGTTGAGAGATCTGCTGCTATGGCTGATCGTATTGAATATACTAGCCATTCTCGCGGTGTATTTTCCCTGGGAATTGGGGAGAAAGGCTGATCCGTTTATGCCGGCACCTGCAGGGATAAAGCCGGAGTGGTATTTTCTTTTCATGTTCCAAACGTTGAAATATATTCCCGGACACGTACTGTTTATCGATGGTGAATTGTTTGGGATACTGATGTTCGGACTTGGTGGCTTGTTATGGACAATGGTTCCGATATGGGATCGGAAAAGTGCCGAAGGGAAAAGAAATAAAACAGTAACGTATTTCGGATTATTGATTGTGATATTTATAATCACGCTTACTATTGTAGGATGGCTGGTATGAAAACATCAGGGACATTCCTTCTGTTTATTCTCGCTGTAATGGTCTCCGCCCGAGTGGTGAGGGCTGACGATCAGTGTTATGTGTGTCATTCCGGGTTAGGGGATGAGCCATCGCAGAAATTTGTGGTCGATATTCATTTTAAAAAGGGAATTTCTTGCGCAGCATGTCACGGCGGAGATTCGAAATCGGACGATATGGATATAGCGATGGCGAAAAAAAACGGATATGCCGGTGTGCCGAAGGGTGATGCTATTTCTACAAAGTGTGCAGAGTGCCATAGTTCCGCCGAGACCATGAAGAAGTACGGTTCGTCATTGAAGACAGATCAATGGGATGAATTGCAAAAAAGTGTACACGCAAAAGTATCATTTACCGGGAAAGAACACATTGCGCAATGCACAACGTGCCATGGGTCCCATGGGATCGTGAGCGTACGAAATCCTGCATCACCTGTCTATCCGTCGAATGTTACGCGACTCTGTTCGCAATGCCACTCGAGTGCGGCGTTCATGCGTGCATATAATCCGGCGCTTCCGGTCGATCAGATGGAGAAATATAAAACGAGCGTACACGGAATGAAACATGCAAAAGGGGATATTAAGGTTGCAGAATGCGCAAGCTGTCACGGCAGTCATGGCATCCGTTCCGTTAACGACACGCGCTCCACGATCTATCCCGCAAATCTTCCGATGACGTGCGCGAAGTGCCACAGCGATGCTGCATACTTGAAGAATTACAAAATTCCGACCGATCAGTTTGAGAAATTCAAACTCAGTGTCCACGGTATTGCGTTGCTCGAGAAAAAAGATCTCTCCGCTCCGGCTTGCAATGATTGTCATGGAAATCATGGTGCTACGCCCCCCGGCGTTCAATCGATATCAAAAGTATGCGGAACATGTCATGCCCTCAACGCTGAATTGTTTTCTGCAAGTCCCCACAAGAAAGCGTTCGATGAACAGAAGTTACCTGAATGTGAAACGTGTCATAGCAACCACGACATAAGACACGCGACGGATGAATTGGTCGGCACGTCTGGTTCCGCGATCTGCATCAAGTGCCACAGCGAATCGAAAAATACGAAAGGCTTCGCTGTTGCGAAGACGATGCGTGCGTTGATCGACAGTCTGCAGTCTCAACAAAAAATTGCAGAACTGTTGATCACTGATGCAGAACAAAAAGGGATGGAAGTATCGGAAGCGAAGTTCAAACTCCGGGACGCTCATCAGGCACGTCTCCAGTCCAGAACGATGGTTCATTCATTTAACGAAAAGCAGTTCCGGGAGATCGTATCAACGGGGATTACGGTTGCAGGGTTTGTTCAGGGCGAAGCACGGAATTCGATCGATGAATATTATTTCAGGCGAAAGGGATTGGGAATTGCAACTGTGATCATTACAATATTGGTCATTTCACTGTATTTGTACATTCGCAGGGTGGAAACGGAATAGATACGCTCTTTGTTGCTTGCAGCAATAACCCAGCAGATAAATTGGTCCTTTACGTTCTTACCTTTGCAAAGAGAAGAATGAACAATTTCTCAATGATAAGAAGAGAATTCACCGATTGCTGTGAATTTCAACGTTTTTTTGTTGGCTTTTTCGGCACATAGTTTGTCGCATAATTAATAGATTTTCTTATTCTCCTCACAACATACTTCAAAGGAGACCGGTATGAAAAAGTATGCTTTCCTTTTCCTGATCGTGATATTTGCTCTTCCACTCGTCGCCCAAAATAAGTTCGTAGGAACCAATACCTGTGCGTGTCACAATTTACCGAAGCAGGGGAAACAGGTCGATACATGGAAAAAATCGAAGCACGCAGAAGCATTCAATGTATTGAAATCCGATAAAGCGGCGGAATATGCAAAGGCAAAAGGGATTGCAAAAGCGTCCGAAGCAAAAGAATGTTTGGAATGCCATACGACGGGGTACGGAGAACCTGCAGAAAAATCGTTCAAGATGGAAATGGGCGTTCAGTGCGAGGCATGCCACGGCGCTGCATCAG
The DNA here is from genome assembly GCA_016182545.1 of Ignavibacteriales bacterium. Taxonomy (GTDB): domain Bacteria; phylum Bacteroidota; class Ignavibacteria; order UBA10030; family UBA8401; genus SpSt-333. The sequence goes on along the minus strand of JACPGG010000029.1, from coordinate 35,822 downwards.
GATATAAAGCGATTCATAATAAACCTGAGAACAAAGAGAAAGCGATTGCGGCAGGTCTCATCCTTGATGGCGGAGAAAAAATGTGCAAGACATGTCATACACCGAAGATGCACGAGATGAAAGAGTTCGATTTCAAAAAGATGATGGAAGAAATAAAACATCCGATGCCTAAAGGGTGATCGTGGTTGTCAGAATTTTCATAGCGCTTCTTATTGTATCGCTCTCTGCGTCAGCGCAGTTGTTCAACGGACGGTTGACGACTTCGCTCTACGGGTTTCAGGGACGGGATACGGCGCTTGCGAAACAGACATATCTGAGAGCCTATGAAAACATCTATTTGACAGCAGGCAGCGGTGATGTAAGTTTTAACATGAATGCAATGGTCAGTAACGATTTCGGTTCCACTCTTGCTACTGATCCTGAATTACGAGTCTCCTCCTTATTGGTGAAGGTGAGAAAGATTGGCGGCTTGGCAGATCTCTCTGTCGGCCGCCAATTTATTTATGCCGGTGCCGGGTACGGACTGATCGACGGCATGACCGTCAATCTGCGCATGTGGGAAAATACATTGTATATCACCGGCTACGGCGGAACGAATGTCATCCATTCGCGCGACATCCGGTCGCAATGGATCGGCGATAACGGGATGTTCGGTGGACAACTTGTTATTGCGCCTGTAGAAAATGGAAGTATCGGAGTGAGTTACGCCAATAAAAGGAAGATCAGAAAACCATACGAAGCAGTTCGTGCCGACTCGTTGTTCAATCCACAGATCGTTGTGATAAACAGTTTACCTCTTGCAGAAGAGTTGGCATCGCTCGATGCTGAGTATGACTTTGCAGAGCGGGTTTTTGTTCAGGCAAAGACGGAATATGATTTTGATAAGGAAGATGTTTCCAAGATACAAGCATTCACCCGCGTTCGGGCGACGGATCAATTCAGTGCGACGGTCGAATATATCTTCCGCGAACCGCGTGTTGCGTACAATTCTATTTTCTCCGTTTTCAATGTGAACAGCACCAAAGAAATCGAAGGCGGCGTGGAATTTCGTCCGATGGCAAAGACATTCCTCTTCGCACGTTTTGCGAATGTAGAATATATCGATGAGAACAGCCAGCGTCTTGCTGTCGGCGGAACGTATGATTTTATCTCCGCCTCTTACACGCAGAATTTCGGGTATGCCGGCGAGTTGAACGGTATCTCACTTCAGGCAGTCTATCCGATGATGGAACGAATGTTGACACCCATGCTCGGTGTTGGTTACGCTTCATACAAACATGCCAAAGAAGATCCATCGAATACAGTTTTGAATCTTAATGTCGGTGCTGTGTATCGTCCTATGCAGTCACTGTCGACCGACCTTCAATTGCAATGGATGCAGAATCCACAGTTCGACAGCGATATGCGCTTGTTCGTCAAATTTACATATTGGTTCAACGAACGGATGAATTGGTTCTAGTGTTTGGCATGTGGGCGTTAACGCCGCCCCGCCGAGAAGAGTTCAATGAAAAAAAATCTCTACATACTTGGCTTTGTCGTTACAGTGATCGGTCTCGTGCTGGTTGGGCGCGGTCGTGCCGTTGCAAGTGAAGATTCACAGTCGGACAAGAAACAATTGATCAAGTTCTCGCACGCCAAACATGCCGAATCGGGAACCGAATGCGCGCAATGCCACAAAGCGGATGAGAGTGCATTTGCATCCGACCGCATTCTTCCGACGCACACCGAATGTCAATCCTGCCATGAGCAGGAAGTGAACGAGACATGCAATTTCTGCCACACGGCAGATGATAATCAACAGGCACTGCCGAATCCCGTTCGCGAACTCCTCTTCAGTCATAAAAAACATATCGCTGATGAAGGGATGAAATGCGAAACCTGCCATCAGGGACTTGAAAAGACAGATTTTGCGAGCGATGCAAACAATCCTTCGATGGCGACATGCAACACCTGCCACAACAATGTGAAAGCGACGAATCAATGCGAAGCGTGTCATACAAATCTTGCAACACTTCGTCCCGCTTCACATCAAGTTGGAAATTTTAAACGCGAACATGCGCGGGTGATGAACCTCCGCACGTTCGATGCGAACTGTCAGACATGCCATACCGAAGAATCATGCGCTGAATGTCATGACGGAACGAATCTTACAGAGCTTTCAAGCGGTGTAAAAGCAGGATTGATCTCACCCCGACGTTTTGGAAATGATAAATCGCAAGCGCTTGCCGGTGAAGCGGTGCACAGTATAAATTATAAATTCACCCATGGCATCGAAGCAAAAGGGAAGTCATCCGACTGTCAGACGTGTCATCGCGAACAGGAATTCTGCGCCGACTGCCATATGAACGGCAGCGTTGCTCTCGGTGGTGTCGTTCCGACGAGCCATGAGAAACCGGGATTCACGATGATAGGAGTCGGTTCCGGCGGCGGAGCGCATGCGCAGTTGGCAAAGAGAGATATTCAACGTTGCATGTCATGTCATGATACGGAAGGGGGAGACCCGACATGTATCACCTGCCATTTTGATAATGACGGAATGAAGGGGACGCAGGCAAAGACACACGCGATCGGATTCATGAAAGATAAAGAAGGCGATTGGCATGAAGATGCCGCTGCCACCTGTTATGCATGTCATACAGATGCGAATGCGCGCCCGAACGGAAAAGCAGGTATCGGATTCTGCGGATATTGTCACGGTGTAAAGTAATGAAGAAACATTGTACATATAGTGTCGTCATTCTCGTCGCATCTATGCTTGTGATCGGATGCAGTGAATTGAAAGAAGAAAAAATTCCGACCCAGTCGGTTGTATCAATTCATGGAGAAGGATTTACGAATCCATCATCTTCAAATTTTCATGCGAAGTACATCCAAACAAAAAATTTCGATATCACAACCTGCCAACAATGCCACGGAATGAATTACGCGGGTGGAACGTCCGGTCAATCATGCAACACATGCCACAATAAGCAGGGGGGACCGGAAAATTGCACGACGTGTCACGGCAGCGTCAATGCTGCACCACCTCATGATTTGGCAGATAATGATTCACCGACGTATCGAGGTACCGGTGCACATCAAAAGCATGTTCTGGGCGGACTTCTTGGTGCGCCCGTGGCGTGTAAAGAATGTCATACCGTGCCGGCGAAATTGTACGTTGCAGGTCATATTGATAACACACAGTTTGCCGAAGTTCAGTTTGATTCGACATCAACTCTTTTCCGATCGAACGCTGTTTACAATGCAGCGAATGTATCATGTACAAATACATACTGTCATGGCAACAGGAATGGTGGGAATTTGAACGTGACCATGACATGGACTGACACAGCCCCAGCTGCAACCGCATGCGGCACATGCCACGGTGATGTAACGAAAACGACGTTGAAAGAAAAAGCATTTCCCACGACCGGGCATACTACTGCGACGGTGACGTCAGATTGTTCAACATGCCATCGTTCGGTTGTCGATGTATCAATGAATATCATCAATCCCGCGAAACACATCAACGGCACGATTGATTAGTAAAAAAAGTTTGACTTACAATAACAGTAGGTCATTATTAACAAACGGAAAAATAATCTTCATCAATGAAAGGAGCGTTAAGACAGTGAAACAAATTTTAACTGTTCTGATAGCGCTGATGGTTTTTGCTCTAGTTGCCTGCGAAGGTCCCGCAGGTCCTGCAGGTGTTGCAGGACAAAAAGGCGACACGGGTACACCGGGCGTCAACGCCGGTTTTGTCTATTTCGAAGGATTCAAGGATAGCTTACGCTGTGCATCGTGCCACACGCCTGATGCCGATACAACGAAATTCTTATTGGCTCGGCGGTTAGAGTATGAATCAGCAGGTCATATGGAAGGAACTGCATGGGCACGCGGTATTAACAGTACAACATGCGCCAGCTGCCATATCACCGAAGGATATTTGGAAATGGCACGGGGTAATTACGTGTCACAAGCAACAAAAACTTATGGTAACGGGACTCCTCCCGGTTGCTTCACATGCCACTCTCCGCATGCGAAAGGGGATTTTTCTCTTCGTAAAACGGATGCAATCAATGTAAAATCCTTTGTTGCCGGCGCTCCCGATGTATCATTCAATGTTGGAACAGCAAATACATGCGTGACATGCCACAGAACCCGTGAAACGAGCCCGATGAGCCCGATTCCGGATCCGACGAAGACGGCTGCAACTGATTCTATCGTGATCACCAGCAACAGATTCTATCCTCACTATGGAGTACAAGGTCAGATTCTGATGGGCGAAGGTGGGTTTGAATTTACCGGATACACGTATGCGTCTTCATATCATACAACGTTGGCGAATGCAAAGAACATCCAGTGTGCTGATTGTCATATGGCGACACCGGTAGTAGTTGCCGAAGGCAAAGCGGTGGCTGGCGGGCATACGCTAAAGATGGGCTATTTCTCATCGTCAACTGATACTGTCGGTAGCGTGAATGTCGCAGGTTGCCGTGATGCAGCGTGCCATGCATCTGATATTACAGCCAACACCATGACGCGACCGAATTTTGAAAAGTATCGCACAGCTCAGCAGGATGTAGAGCATGGATTGGATAGCTTAAGAACATTATTGATCAACAAGGGGTGGTTGGTTGCATCTTCGAATTTAGCAAATGCAAGTTCTTCAAAACCATTGGTGATTAAACCTGCGTATAAAGCAGGCGCATTGTTCAATTTCTTCTTCCTTGAACACGAAGGAAGCCATGGAATTCACAACACGAAGTATGCAAAAGCGCTGCTCGATGCCTCAATTGCTGAATTGAATAAATAAGTTTCCTCCCTCCTAACATACAAAAACGAAAGCACTACCTCCTCATACCAACCGTCCCGCACCCTGCGGGACGGGCTTTTTTTAAATTGAATAAGCACAATTATTTTCCTATCATTTCACTGTCACGATTGTGACAATGAATGAAAACCTGCGGACTCATCCTGTTGTTCTGGTGTCAACTGATAGTTGCTCAAAAGGCAATCGTCACAATTCTTGTTGAGCCGCATGTATCGGTTCGTGACAGTTCACTTCACATATACGTTGCGGGGAACAAACCGCAGACAGGGCTATGGAACCCATCCGCTGTTGAACTGGGAAAGCAACACGACTCCCTCTGGAAATTTGAGGCGGCATTCGACAGCGGTGACGTTCTGGAATTCAAGATCACACGCGGATCGTGGGAATCCGAAGCGATCTACGAAGCGGGAATAATTCCGGCTAATACTACAATAGAAATAACGAAAGATACAACAGTGCTGTTACGCCCTTTACTTTGGAAATCTCAGCTGCGTCGTGCCAAACCTGAGCAGACCATCCGCGGGAACGTGGAATATCATCGCGCACTTGCAGGCGAAGGATTGAACCACAAACGCGATATCATCGTCTGGCTTCCGCCGTCGTACGAAAAGAATACGTCGAAGCATTATCCCGTTTTATACATGCATGACGGACAAAATATTTTCGATCCATCCACCGCATTCACCGGGCACGACTGGCGCGTGGATGAAGTTGCTGACAGTTTGATCAAAATGAAGAGGATTGAAGAGATCATCGTTGTCGGCATCTACAACTCACCCGACCGCCTTCCGGAATATTCCGATTCGCCGCTCGGGAATGCGTATTTGAATTTTGTGGTCGCTGTGGTGAAGCCGTTGATCGATTCTACATACCGCACAAAACCGGACAGGAAGCACACGGCAGTGATGGGTTCTTCACTGGGAGGACTCAGTTCTCTTTTCTTTGTATGGAAGCGTCCTGATATTTTCGGCATGGCGGGATGTCTCTCATCCGCATTTTGGTACGACGGGGAAAAGACATTGAAGGAAGTTCGGGATTACAAAGGGATAAAAAAAGATATCCGTGTGTATCTTGACTGCGGCGGACGCGAAAAAGAACTTATCGGCGGTTACAACCGTATGGTCGATATTCTGAAGAAAAAAGGGTTTGTGAAAGGGAAGGATCTCGACTATCATCTCGAAAGAAACGGTGTGCACAATGAGCAGGCGTGGGCAAAACGGATCTGGCGTCCGTTGGTATTTATGTTTGGAAAGAAGTAGGACAAGCATTCTTGCTTGTCCTAAGGACAAACAGGAATGTTTATCTTACGACAGTTTTTCATTCTTCTTTAACGATTCCTTCTCCATCGTTTTTTTATACTCGATCATCTTCTTCACCAATTTTTTGTCGCTCGTTGCAAGTATCTGAACTGCAAGTAATCCTGCATTTTTTCCGCTGCCGATTGCAACCGTTGCTACCGGAACACCTCCCGGCATTTGTGCGATTGAAAGGAGCGAATCCAATCCGTCGAGAGATTTCGTTTTGATCGGAACTCCAATGACGGGAAGCGGTGAGTGTGCAGCTGACATTCCCGGTAAATGTGCCGCGCCTCCCGCACCCGCAATGATCACCTTGATCCCTCGTTTGTGTGCCGTTGACGAGTACTCCGCCATAAAATTTGGCGTGCGATGGGCGGAAGTTATTTTTACTTCGTACCTGATACCGAATTCATCCAGCACATCCGCTGCCTGCTGCATGGTGGGAAGATCGCTGTCGCTTCCCATAATGATACCGACGATTGGTTTTTTCATAATTGTTTCTTTCCAGATGACCGTCACCTCTCAGGTGACGGTCATCTTCTATTACAGACGTATTTTCTTCTCTACTCCGTTTGCCTGCTTTAAGATCTTCTTTGCATCGTCTCCTACGATCGTGATGTGTCCCATTTTTCTTCCGGCGCGGGATGCTGCCTTGCCATAGATGTGCAAGTGTACATTGGGATAATCTAACGCTGTACGGTACGCATCTATTGTTTTTTGCGGATGCTGCTTGCCGAGCAGGTTGATCATTACGGCCGCTTTGTTCACCATCGAAGTCGAGCCGAGCGGCAGTCCCATGACGGCGCGGATATGATTTTCAAATTGCGACGTGACGCACCCTTCAATTGTGTAATGTCCCGAATTATGCGGACGCGGCGCCATTTCGTTGACGATAATACTTTCATCATCCGAAAGGAACATTTCTATTCCAAATAATCCGAAGCCGTGTACAGCTTTCACAGATTCAACGGCAATTTCTTCACAATCTTTTTTCAATTGTTTGGAGATCTTCGCGGGCGCAATAACGGTATGGCATATATGATTCTTTTGTATCGTCTGCACTACCGGATAGATCTTGATCTCATTCTTCGTCCTCGCAACCATCACGGCAAGTTCCATGGAAAAATGAATGAACGATTCAGCCATTAAATTGCTGTGACGATAAGAGAGCCGTTCGACTCCCGCCGTATATTCTTTTTCATTTTTGACGAGAGCGTTGCCATAGCCGTCATACCCCATTTTTCGGGATTTAAGGACAAACGGCTTTCCCAGAATTGAAGCAATCTCATTGAACGAATGATATTTTTCCACGGCTACAAATCGGGGGACAGGGATTCGATTCTGAGCAAGTGTTTCCTTCTGCAGCAATTTATCTTGGATCAGTGCAATTGTCGTCGACGAGGGAAATACTTTCTTTCCCAATCCTTCGAGTATTTCCAACCGATGGTGATCGACGAATTCATTCTCAAGCGTAATAACATCGCAACGGTGTGCAAACTGCTTGAGAAGTTTATCGTCGTCAACCCAGCCGGTGAATTCATTGTGTGTCAACATTCCGGCGGGAGAATTTTTTTCTTTTTCAAGAATTACGACATCAAATCCAAGGCGAACCGCCGCTTGCGTTGACATTTTTGCCAGTTGCCCGCCACCCAGAATTCCTATGCAGAACTTTTTTGACAAAGAGGATACCTTTAAAACGTCATTCCCGCATATGCGGGAATCCTTGATGTATTGAAAACGGTCCGTACAAATGTTACATTGCTGGAGGAAAATAACAGTAAATGTATGCTTAATCAAGGAAAAGTATGGGAACGGAAGTAACAACAAAAGTAACCATCGGTACTGAACGAACTGAGGCAAAAGTACTGTTGGAAACAAATGCGATCATTATTCGCGGTCCGTTGAAGATGACAATCCCGTTCAGTGATATGAAATCGCTCGCTTCGAAAAATGGGTTGCTATCGTTCTCAGTTAAAGGGAAGAAGGTCGCGATCTCTGTCGGTGAAAAAGCGGGAAAATGGCTTGAGAAAATCAAAAACCCGAAGAGTGTTCTCGATAAATTGGGTGTTACTACGGATTCAAAAGTATCCGTGATCAATTTTAAGGATGAAAATTTTTTAATTGATATTCAAAAGAAAGCCGATGCAGTTGCATTGGGAAAAGCGGCAAAAGATTCCGATCTGATTTTCTATGAAGCAAATTCAAGGAAGGAAGTGGAGCAACTATCATCGTTGAAAAAATATCTCAAACCGAACGGCGGAATTTGGGTTCTTTCTCTGAAAGGGAAACTGGCTACGATTAAAGATATCGAGATCATGAAGATCGGAAAAAAATGCGGTTTGGTCGATACCAAAGTAGTCGGATTTTCAGAGACTCACACCGCGTTGAAGTTTGTCATTCCACTCTCTCAACGATGAGAGTCGTTTTTGCGGCTGACTCCCCGGCAACGTATCCGGTCGAAAACGCCGCCTGCAGATTGTATCCTCCCACCGGTCCCGCAACGTCAAGAATCTCTCCGCAAAGATACAAGCCACGGACGATCTTAGATTCCATCGTCGTCGGTTCGACTTCGTTCAGCGCAACTCCGCCTGCTGTCACTTCGCCGCGGTCTAACGGAATTTCTTTCACTGTTCCGATGCACCAGTTCTTTAATGTTGCAACCAATGATTGGCGTTCTTCTTTTTTGAATTGATGAAGTTTTTTGATGCCGTCAATATTTGAGTGCAGCAATACGTATTCGGCGAGTCGTTGCGGAACATACTGTTCGGTCAGTGTGAGGATACTTCTGTTGGCATTCGATGTTATGTCGGCAAAAAGATTTGTCTCCAATTGCTCATTTGTCTTTTCCGGGAAAAAATCGACGCAGAGAGATACAAGTTTTCCGAGTTCAAATTCTATGAATGCTTTCTTGCTCACTTCCAAAGCCGCAGGTCCGGAAATACCGAGATGAGTGAACAAGAGGTCGCCGTGCCAGTCCGAGATAATTTCTTTCCCGCACACAGCCATCAATCTGCAATCGCGGATCGGTGTACCCTGCCACCGCGTTGGGGGAACCGGAGAGAGGTATATGGGAGCGAGTGCCGGACGCAGTTGCACAATTGTGTGGCCCAATTTTTTTAGCCAGGAGTAGCCGTCACCGGTCGTTCCCGTTTTTTGATAGGACATTCCACCGGTTGCAATGATGACCTTCACTGACTGGATCGATTCTGATTCAAGATTAACAGTAAAGATCCCCTTTTCGTTCTTTGAAATCTCGTGGACCGATGCATTCAAGCGAATATCCACTCCGGCAGAGAGCATCATCCTTTGTAACGCGTTGACAACATCCTCCGCATCGTGGCTTTTAGGGAATACTTTCCCATCCTCACGCACATATGTTTCGACACCTTGTTCATGGAGTAGATCAAGTACGTGAGTGTTCGTGAAGGTGTGAAAAGAATATTTGAGGAATCGAGATTCGTTTATTTCGAATTGTTTAAGCATCATCCGGATGTCGCTGCCGTTCGTGATGTTGCATTTGCCACCGCCGGAGATGAGTATTTTGATGCCGAGTTTTTTATTTTTCTCCAATAGCACCACGGATCTGCCGGGGGAAGCGGCTCTCCAAGCGGCTATCATGCCTGCAGCGCCGCCGCCGATAACAAGGATGTGATGATCATTCAAATTTGTAACCGAAATTCAACGAAAATACAAATTGATTGTACCCGCCGAGCCGGGGCGCAGAGCCGCCGATTCTTGCAAAAAGTGATGAAAATCCGATCTTCGGGATAAGAACAATCTCCGAAACGGGAATTAGCATACCAATATTGCCGATGGCAATGGTGTTGTAATTATATTTTGGATTGGTCTTTTCAATTGGATTTTGCCGTTGAACGCCAAAGCCTATTTCAAAAAATCCATCCGTGAAAACTTCTAAAGGATGATACCGGTATGCGGAAGTGAGTGTAAGAGTTTCAATCCGCAAATTTATTTCCCAATATACAGGGGACTGAGAAAAAAACATAGCATTTATTTTATATGTCACCGGAACACGTGCATAGTGAAATGAAGTTGTTAATGCCGATTGTTGCGAAAAATAAAATGCCGATTCAAACGAATACAGCGCTCTATTCGGATATATCGTCTTTACATATTCCGGAGGATAATTTAGGAGGGTGTGTTCCCCATACCAGCCATTGCGTTGAGTGTATCCCCAGCCTAACGAGAGAATGATATTTCCTGCGAGTGAATTTTCTGAAGATTCTGATGCACGTGTATATCCCAAAACATTTTTCATGGTGAATTGGAAAGTTTCCCACGGCATGTAATTAAAAAAATCATAAACGTCGTCGTTAACGATATGCCATGTGCTGGCGTACCCCGCAAGAAACTGTACGTGTTTGATTTCAAGTCCGATATTGATTCCATTATAGAAATGATTTCTGTTGCCGGCACGCGGTCCATCGTTGAGGTGACCGATATACATTTCTTGAATGAATGCGATATTCTTTCCAAGCGGGATCGGATTCCAAACAAAAGATAATCCTGAATGAAGAGACATATCCCGCGGTGCATCGTGCCAATCGTTAAACAGCGCTTCAAAGGACGACCCCACATTTCCTGCATTCTTCACAAGTTCTTTTGAAGTTTCGGAATGCACAGTGAGAGTAAATACCGGGTGGCGGACGATATCATATTCAAATCCTAATCGTATAGCGGAGGAGGGAGAATATTTTTCTGTAATCGAAGTGCGATCAGGATAAGACAAACCCTGCACGACAATTGGTGTCGTAAAATTCATTAACGAAAACCCGATGCGGAGTTTGTTTTCGAGCGTAGAAGGAATGTATTGAATCCCGCCGCTTCCCCAAAAATGTTCATGATGTATTGAGCTGAATTTATCTTTGGTATATCGTAATTGCAAACCATAACCAAAT
>JACPGG010000029.1:8068-24785 GCA_016182545.1 Ignavibacteriales bacterium | reverse complement strand
AAACCATAACCAAATTCATCCGACAACGTTTGTGCATAACTTAACGCAAATGATCGATTGTAACTATGCTCCACAGGTAATTCAACATAACCAACGGGATTATCTACTCTCGTAACCCCCGCTATGTAATGATCCCAGCTAATAAATTCTGCCCCTATATAAGAATTATCGGATAATTTGGCACCTGCTGCATACGATTTATACTGCGCATCATCAAATCCGGTGTAATAAAATGGATTTCGGAAATATGCAAATTGTAATCCATCTGTGTGAATAAGATTTGCCGGGTTGTAAATCATAGCATCAAAACTATTGCGAGATGCGACTCCTTGTTCACCTAATCCATACGAAGGAACAGAACGATAATAATTGATGAAACCATCTATACCGGACTGTGAATGTATAATTTGGTGAAGAGAGAGAATTACCGCAAAAAACATGCAGTATTGTTTCATAGATTATCCTTTTATACTGATATTAGTGTAAAATATATTTCCCGAGAAAGCAATATCACATTTTGTTGCGTCTAAACATCAGATACCGTTGATTCTCTCTCCATAAAAGCGTATCTTTTTGCTGTCAGAATGAACTTATCCTATGGATAAGTTTCGTTTTTTTGAAGAGATTCGGATTTTTCAACAATAACGAGGCGTACGTTGGCAAAGGGAATGACCCGCGCAACAGGTCAGGATAAAAAACTGCAGGAACAGCTGATGAAGCGTGGTCATATCCCGCAGCATATTGCCATGATCATGGATGGGAACGGCAGGTGGGCAAAAAAAAGAGCATTGCCGCGTGTTGCCGGACATCATGAAGGTGTCAATTCTGTCCGGGATATTGTTGAAGCGTGCGGTCAGATCGGCGTAAAATTTCTTACCCTGTACACATTCTCAACCGAAAATTGGAAACGGCCGCAGGATGAGGTCTCTATCCTGATGCGTTTGCTGCTCAGTTCGCTCCGCGATGAATGCGACAATCTCCACAAGAACAATGTGCGTTTGAAAACGATCGGCGATTTTTCGGCATTACCGGCGGATGTACAGGATGAATTCCTTGATGCGATCGAATTGACAAAGAACAATACTGGTTTAACATTGGTACTGGCGCTCAGTTACAGCGGTCGTTGGGACTTGAAGAACGCCATGAAAAAGATCGCTGAGCAGGTCCAAACGGGTACACTTGAGCCGGAAATGATTACGGACGATATCATTTCACAGAATCTGGCTACCAAGAGCATCCCCGATCCCGACCTTTTGGTGCGTACCAGCGGCGAACTTCGCATCAGTAATTTTCTCCTGTGGCAATTGGCATATTCGGAAATGTACGTGACGGATATTCTCTGGCCCGATTTCAGACGCAAGCAATTGTACGACGCGATCGAAGCATTCCAAAATCGTGAACGTCGGTTCGGATTGGTGAGCGAACAAATCGAATCTACCTCGAAAAAATCTTCCAACAAAAACTACGTGCGGCGGTTGTTAAAAAGTGTCTCCGGTTTCTAACATTGTACATACATCTGTGAAAACATTTTTCTTTCTTACTTTCCTACTGTGTTTCGGCGCGGTAACGTATGCTCAGGGCACGGCGGCGCCGCAGCAGGCGCAGTATAAAATTCTCGGCATTTCGGTTTCGGGAAATAATCTTGCCGAGCCGTCGGCGATCATCGGAAACTCCGGATTGAAGATCGGCGACGAGATCACCGTTCCCGGTGAACAGACACGCAATGCAATTCAACGCTTATGGAATTTACGGATATTCGCCAACATAGAAATTGAAGCAGAAAATTTTGTCGGCGACGGGGTCTATCTTCTCATTAAAGTTGAAGAGTATCCCAGACTCGAAAAAGTTGAATATGAAGGGAACGATGAACTCGATGCTGATGATCTCGACAAGAAGATCAATCTGACCAAAGGACAGATCATCTCGCCGCAAGAGGTCACCAAGATGATAAAGATCATCAAGAAGGCGTACGAAGAGGAGGGATACTTGCAGACGGAAGTGACGTACGAGACCGTCAATGCGGAGGATGAATCTTCCAAAGGAAGGAAAATCCTGAAACTGAAGATCGACGAGGGGAGCGATGCTCGTATCCGTAACGTTGTTTTTTACGGAAATAAGATATATGACGAAGGGGATCTGAAGGATGAACTTCCCGATATTCATGAAAAAACATGGTGGAAATTCTGGCGAACGGGCAAGCTGGAAAAGAAAAAATATGATGAAGCGAAAAAAGCGCTTATCAATTTCTACAAGAAGAACGGTTTCAGGGATGTTGAGTTGTTGACAGACTCTGTCATTTTTGAAAGGGACAAAGAAAGTATCACATTGAAGCTCTACCTGTTCGAAGGTTCGCAGTACAAGGTCCGCAATATCGTATGGGAAGGGAACACGGTTTTTAAGTCCGAAGCGTTGAACACGCGGCTCGGTTTCGTTTCCGGCGAGTTGTATAATATGGAGAAGTTTGAACGGAATTTGAGGGGCAACGAGGAGCAAACAGATGTCGCTTCTCTGTATCTCGACAACGGGTACCTGACAGTTTCGATCGAACCGGAAGAAGTAAAGGTCGGCGAAGACAGCGTCGATATCATCGTCCGTGTGCGTGAACGTAACCAGTTCAAGATCGCTTCGGTGGAGATTCGCGGAAATACGAAAACACAAGAGCGTGTCATTCGCCGGGAGCTGTACGTTCGCCCGGGCGATTTCTTCAGCCGCTCGAATATCATTCGCAGTATCAGGCAATTGTCTGTCCTCAATTACTTCAATCCCGAAAAGATCAAACCGGACACAAAGTTTGTCGATGATAAGAATGTCGACGTTATTTTCGAAGTAGAAGAAAAATCGAGCGACACGTTCAATGCATCGGTTGGCTATAGCGGCGCGTTCGGTGCCACCGGTGCACTCGGATTGACGTTCAACAATTTCGATATCACCGAACCGTTCTCCGGCGGCGGCGGACAGGTGTTGAATTTCGATTGGCAGTTCGGCGAAGGGAGCAGGTACAGAACATTTTCTATCTCGTTCCGAGAGCCATGGGTGTACGACACGCCGACTTCCTTTGGTTTCAGCGTGTTCGATACGAAACAAGATTATTACTATTCGCTTCGTCAAACCGGCGGCACGATCAGTGTCGGCAGACGGTTGAAGTGGCCCGATGATTATTTCAATATCACATGGGCTTTCAGGTTCCAGCGGCTCGATGTTCAGGATGTCGGCGGGTTGTATTATTATGATCGCACCGGTGTTACAAGCCAATTCAGCATCTCACAGACAATTTCGCGAAACAGCGTCAACAGCCCTCTCTTCCCCACACAAGGGAGCAATATTTCGCTCTTCAACGAAATTGCCGGATCGCCGATACTTCCCGGTACCGCGTCATACAACAAGCATCTCTTTTCGGTTGATTGGTACACACCTGTTCTCAACAGTCAGCGGGTTGCTTTGTATTTAGGAGCGCAATTCGGATTGATCTTCCCGTACAAAAAAGATTCGTATATTCCTCCGATCGAAACATTCTATATGGGCGGCACCGGACTTGGTCAAGCATACACAACACCGTTGCGCGGGTACGACGATGGCAGCATTCGCCCTAGAAATCCTAATGGACAATACCTGTACGCTCAAAATCTGACAAAATATACAGCCGAACTTCGTTTTAATGTTGCACTTAATCCAATTCCGATTTACTTTCTTGCATTCGCAGAGGCTGGAAATGTGTATGAGAAGTTGGCGAAGACGAATATCTTTGACGTGAAACGGTCGGCAGGTCTCGGTGCACGGCTCTTGATCAATCCGATCGGTCTGCTTGGATTCGATTACGGTTACGGTTATGACAATCCAACACCCGGTGTAAAAACGCCGGCAGGTTGGAAGTTTCATTTCCAGTTTGGCAGAGGATTTTAATATCAATCATTTATCATTTAATTCAACGAGGTTATCGTGAAAAAAGCAATCATCAGTACAATTGCAATATTGTTCGTCGCTTCAATGGCAATAGCACAACAAGGTGCGTTAAAGATCGGTTTCGTCAATTCCGAAAAGATCATTACAGAACTCCCTGAGGCAAAAGAATCGCAACAGAAACTTGAGGGTCTGGTGAAAGGCTGGCAGGATGAGATCGAAGGTCGCGCAAAAGCGCTGCAGACAAAGTATGAAGAGTACCAGAAACAAGCCAACATGCTGAACGAATCTACGAAGCAAGCGAAGCAAAAAGAATTGATCGACGAGGAACAGAAACTCAATCAATACCGTGCGGAGAAACAACAGGAACTTGCTTTGCAGCGCGAAAAGATCATGAAACCGATTCAGGATAAGGTCTACAAAGCGATCGAAAAAGTAGCAAAGGATAAAAAACTTTCCTTTGTGTTCGACAAAGCAACAGACGTTCCTTTACTTTATGCCGATCCGGTGTTTGATTATACTCCCGACGTTGTGATCTATTTAAAACGGGGCGGTAAGTAACATTCGTTTAGACACTCTCACCGCTGATAGCGGAATTCTCAACACTTCCGGAGGAGTTATGAAAAAATTATTTGCATTCCTTTTTTTCGTTGTAACGATCTCAGCTTGGTCGCAGACAAAGATGGCATATATCAATTCGCAATCCGTTATGGAGCAACTCCCTGAGGCACAGGATGCTCAGAAGCAGCTTGATGCGCTCACGCAGGAATGGCAGAGCGAATTGACCAAAATGGCTGCTGATATCCAGAAAAAAGTTGACGAGTATGATAAACGCAAACTTATCATGACCGACAAACGCCGTTCGGAAGTGGAAAAAGAACTGCAAGATCTCGATAAGAAACTGGTCGATTACCGCAATCAGAAATTCGGCACAAGCGGCGAACTGTTCACAAAGCAGAACGAGTTGATGAAGCCGATACAGGAAAAGATCTTTAAAGCTGTCAAGGATGTTGCTGATGCGGAAGGATATGATTACGTTGTCGACAGAAGCAGTTCAACGCTGCTGCTGTTTGCAAATAGTAAACACGATCTTACCCAGAAGGTACTGGAGAAAGTACAACAAAAATAAAACAAACGAGGTCTGAAGACCTCGTTTTTATTTGAATGATAACCGCAAATGACATAGCAAAATTACTCGAAGGAAAGCTTGTTGGGGATGGTTCGGTTCAGATCACCGGTATCGCAAAGATCGAAGAAGCCGGTGACGGTACGTTGTCGTTCATCGCCAATCCGAAATACGAAAAATATCTTGAGACGACATCCGCTTCCGCCGTCCTTGTGAGTACCACGATCGATCTGGCACAGTATTCAAAACTTCCTCCCGCCGTTATCGCATTGGCTGATCCCTATTCATCATTTGTCATAGCGATCGAAAAATTTATTCCGAAGAAACAAGAGATCGAACCGGGCATTCATCCCACCGCTGTCATTCATCCGACGGCTAGAGTAGGAAAGAATAGTTCCATAGGAGCGTTCGTCGTTGTCGCTGAAAGAACGGTCATCGGCGATAACGCTGTCATTCATCCGCATGTCGTTATTGAGCGTGACGTGAAGATCGGGAATGACTGTCTCTTTTATCCGCACGTTACAGTCCGTGAAGAATGCATTGTGGGGAATCGCGTCATCATTCAGCCGGGTGCCGTGATCGGAGGGGATGGATTCGGATTTGCGCCGATGAAGGATAAGAGATACAAAAAGATCCCGCAACTGGGCATTGTTGTCATTGAAGACGATGTGGAAATTCAGGCGAACACATGTATCGACAGAGCGACGCTTGGTGATACGAGAATAAAACGGGGTGCAAAGATCGATAACCTTGTTCAAATTGCACATAATGTTATTGTCGGCGAAGATACTGTGATCGCCGGGTTGACCGGTGTTGCCGGCAGCACGAAGATCGGGGAAAGGAATATGATTGGAGGCGGAATCTCCATCACCGGTCACATTTCCACTGCAGATGAAGTGAAAATTGAAGGTGCTTCAGCTGTCACAAAATCGTTGGATAAGCCGGGACAAATCTATGCCGGTTATCCGGCAAAAGAGGCGATGAAGTGGAGAAGAGCGGAAGGAGCAATACGACAGTTATCGGGATTGCTTTTGGAGATTGAACAATTGAAAAATAAAATCGATGAATTAGAGGAAGTAGTCAGAAAGCTGCGGAAGTAATTTCAGGGATCTGATCAGGCTTCCGTCGTTATTAAGATTGCAGGAGGTTTATGCTCGTTCAACAACGCACGATACAGAGACCGGTTTCGATGTCCGGCATAGGGTTGCATACCGGAACGAAATGTACAATGACATTTCGGCCGGCACCGGAAAATTACGGTATCAGGTTTCGTCGAACTGATATCGGCGGTTCGCCTGAAATTCCTGCCGATGTCGACCATGTTGTCGATATTGCACGCGGTACGACATTGGGAATTGGCGAAGCACGTGTGTACACCACGGAACATGTACTTGCCGCAGTTGTTGGATTGCAAATCGACAACCTCATCGTCGATCTTGACGGTAAAGAACCACCGATCGGCGACGGTAGCGCAAAACCGTATGTTGATAAATTGATGGAAGCCGGTTTTGAAGTCCAGGATGCTCCGAAAGATTACCTGGTGATCGATCAACCGATCGAGTACAAGAATGAAGAAAAAGGTGTGCACATCGTCGCACTTCCGACGGATGACTTTCGAATCACGGTGATGGTTGATTACAACAATCCCGCATTAGGAAGCCAGCACACAGGTTTGTTCGATCTGGAAAAAGAATTCATTCCTGAATTTTCGATGTGCCGGACATTTTGTTTTCTGCATGAAGTAGAGCATCTGCGTGATGCAGGATTGATCAAAGGCGGGACTCTTGATAATGCGATTGTCATCGCCGACAAAGATCTTCCCGACGACGAACTGAAACGTATTTCCGAAAAACTCGGTATTAAGCAATCTGTATTCCTTGGCGGACACGGACAACCAATAAACGGGAAAGAACTGTATTTTAAGAATGAACCGGCACGTCACAAACTCCTCGACATGCTCGGCGACCTTGCGCTGATCGGTGTTCCACTAAAAGGTCATATCCTTGCCGCCCGTCCCGGTCACGCAAGTAATGTTGAATTTGCAAAGGTCGTACGGAAACTGTACCAGCAAAAGAAGATCATCAAGAAGTACCAGCACGAGAAGAAAGAAGGAGTCGTTTTTGACGTCACGGCGCTGCAGAGGATCCTGCCGCATCGTTATCCGTTCCTTCTCGTCGATAAGATCGTCGATTTCCAATTGAACGAGAAGATCGTCGGCGTGAAGAATGTGTCATTCAACGAAGAATTCTTTCAAGGGCATTTTCCCGGCGCTCCCGTTATGCCGGGCGTTTTGATTATCGAAGGAATGGCGCAGACCGGCGGCGTATTACTGCTCGATGGATCGACAGATCAGGATGATAAACTTGTCTTCTTCATGGGGATCAACAACGCTAAGTTTAGAAAAACTGTTCATCCGGGTGATCAGCTCGTGTTTGAATTGACCATGAAGAGCAGGCGAAGTAAGGTCTGCGTGATGGATGGGAAAGCATTCGTGGACGGACAACTCGTGTGTGAAGCTGAATTGATGGCGACAATTGTCGACAGACCGAAAGCAGCGGGATAGCTGTATTCTTTTATTGTACCGATAAAGTTTCAGGACTCGTTTTTTTTACGACCTGAATCTTGAATCTTATTATTAAATGATTTGTCATTAGACATCAAAAACATGCCCACACACATTCATCCCACCGCCATAGTTAATCCCAAAGCGCAAATTCATGATGGAGTAAACATTGGAGCGTATGCCGTCGTTGAAGGGGATGTTGTCATTGGTGAGGGATCCTACGTCGGACCGCATGTTCTGATTGACAATGGTGCGAGGATCGGGAAAAACTGCAAGATTCATAAAGGGGCGGTCGTCTCTACTCCGCCTCAGGATCTGACGTACAATAATGAGCCGACATTGTTCGAGATCGGGGATAATACGACCATTCGCGAGTTTTGCACGTTGAATCGCGGAACAAAAAAGCAGCATTTCAAATCTGTTGTCGGCAGCAATTGTCTTTTGATGGCATATGTGCATGTCGCTCACGATTGCATTATCGGCAACAATGTCATTATAGCAAATTCTGTTCAAATGGCAGGACATATTACGATCGATGAGTATGCATTCATCGGCGGACTTGTAGCAATCCATCAGTTCGTCAACATTGGTGCACATTCAATTGTCGGCGGACATTTCCGAATTCCCAAAGATATTCCACCCTATATTATGGCGGGAGGCTGGCCCGTTACATATGAACGACTGAATGTGATCGGTCTGCGCAGGCGCGGGTTTACGAAAGAAACAATTGAAACGATTCACGAAGCGTACCGGATTCTCTATCTGTCCAAATTGAACGTGACGCAGGGTGTTGAAAAGATCAAATCTATCATGACAATAACACCAGAGGTCCAAAAGATCATTGATTTCATTGCGAAGAGCAAGCGCGGGATCATCACTGCCCGCCGTCATTCAAGCGATGCGGAATAATCAGATGGAATGGCAATTCATTAATACGGGAATGAGCACAGGTGAGTTCAACATGAAATATGATGTTGATCTCACGCAACGACTGGTGCGGGGAGAAATACCTCAGACCGTCCGTGTCTATGGATGGAAACCGTGGGCTGTTTCTCTCGGATACAATCAATCGGAACTTGATATTGATCAGAAGAAGTGTACAGAGTACGGTTTTGACATCGTTCGTCGTCCCACCGGCGGACGCGCGATTCTGCATGCAACAGAGATCACCTACAGCGTTGTGATGTTCGCTGATGGAAAAGGAATCACCGATGTGTATTCATCTATAAGTAAAGCATTGGTGAACGGATTGCAATTGATCTGTCCGAGAGTCGGATATGAAACATCGCAGCCGAATTTCCGGCAATTGTATCGCCAACAAGAATCGATCCCATGCTTCTCAAGTTCAGCCCGTTACGAAGTCAAGATCGAAGGCAAAAAACTTGTCGGAAGCGCTCAGCGTCGTTTTTCAACTCCAAATGGAGAAGAAATAGTTCTGCAGCATGGTTCGATACTGCTCGGTCCCGAACACAAACTACTGTCCGAAATATTGAATATTGACAACGATGAAATCCGCAAAAAAGTCAATGCTGATTTCAATGAGAAGACTATAGATCTTTCATTTGCAGCAGGAAGAACAATATTTTACGATGAAGTTGTCGATTGTATAAAATCGGGATTTGAGAACACCTTGAACATCAATTTTATTTCTTTATCTGAGACGCACGTATGAGCACACAAACTTCGGAATATAAAAGGATCACGACCAAAGCTGTTCTTGCGATGAAGAAGAACGGTGAGAAGTTAGCAATGCTCACCGCGTACGATTATACGACCGCACGATTGCTCGATGAATCCGGGATCGATATTATTCTCGTCGGTGATTCCGTCGCAAATGTTGTGCAGGGTTTGGAAACGACTGTTCCCGTTACGCTCGACGAAATGATCTACCATACAAAAATTGTGCGCCGCGCCGTTAAACGGGCAATGCTTGTTGCAGACATGCCGTTCATGTCATATCAGGTCGATATTAAGGAAGCAGTGCGCAATTGCGGCAGAATGTTGAAGGAATCCGGTGCAGAAGCTGTAAAGATGGAGGGAGGAAAGAGAATCGTTCCGCTGATTGAGCAGCTTGTCGATATTGGCATTCCGGTGATGGGACATCTCGGGTTGACCCCGCAATCGATCTACAAATTCGGTACCTACGAAGTTCGGGCGAAGGATTCTTCAGAAGCAAAACAACTGGTCGAGGATGCAAAAATATTGGATCGGGCAGGTGTCTTTGCGATCGTTCTCGAAAAAATTCCTGAATCGCTCGGTGCCAAAGTCAGCAAATCGATCACTGCAGCGACAATCGGTATTGGCGCAGGCGTTGGCTGCGACGGGCAGGTTCTCGTTACAAATGACATGCTCGGAATGAATGAACAGTTTCATCCTCGATTCGTCCGAAAGTATGCGAATCTTTCCGAGACAATGCGAAACGCGTTTAAATCGTACATCTCAGATGTAAAGGCCGCAAAGTTTCCTTCCAAAAAAGAGAGTTACTAATGCCGTTTCTCATAAATAATCTTGTAAGAAAATTGTTCATACTGAGCAAGACGTCGCCGTCTTAAAAATCCTTCGACGCACCCCAACAAAAAGCGTTGGGCTTTGCTCAGGATGAGCATGACGGCGACGTCGCGTCGAAGTATGATTCGAAAACGCAAGAAAACTTTAAAGAAATGGCATTAGAAACTAACACAAAGTGAAATTTTGTCACATTGAGCGGAGTCGAAGTGTGACAATTTAACGATAGATTGATCTATATTCGTTTGGCACGACATTTCTAAGGTGTTTTTAATCTGGCTCCCCAAAAAAATAGCTTGACAAAAAGGGTAACTTTCCCTATTTTGGAAACGTAAAAGACGATAAAAGTTTCCATATAAGATTGCCAATGTTTACTTGGCTTTTTTAATACACAAATGGAAACTTAAAATAACTTAAAAGTTTCTTTTATCTAAAACCCAGATTGGAGATGCAATGGAAATAATGGCAGAGCAGGAACCGAAGGAACGCATAATCGGTCACGCTGAGGAGCGGTTCCTCAGTTCGGGGTTCAACAAAGTAACGCTCGACGAACTTTCCAGCGAACTTGGTATCAGTAAGAAGACGATGTACAAATTCTTTCCGAGCAAAGAAGATCTCGTTCGGACGATGATGCGGATGGTGATGAAAAAAGTCGAACGGAATGTCACTGCTATTACAGAGTCAGAAAAACCGGTGATCCACAAACTTGCCGAATTGATGCTTTTTGTCGGGAAGTTGGCGGGAAGAATAAGCCGGGCGTTTCAATTGGATATTCAACGTTTCACACCGACGTTATGGAAAGAGGTCGACAAATTCAGAAATGAAATGATCCTCTCTCGCGTTGCACTGATGATCAAGGAGGCGAAACGTCAGGGAAAATTCCGGAACGATGTCAATGATGAGGTCGTGATCATGATGTTTTTGAATTCCGTTCAGACTATTGTCAATCCTGAAGTTCTCTCACAGCATGCCTTCTCGCCAAAAGAAGCGATGTATACCATTTTCCATGTGATCTTTGAAGGCTCTCTGACGGATGAAGCGCGTAAAGAATTTATTAATTATGAAATTTCAATAAACTGAGATGAAGCAATGAAAACAAAACAAGTGAAGATGATCTTGCCGTCTATCCTTCTGTTGATCGCTATCGGCTGCAGCAACAATCATGAAGGCGCTATTGAAGCGAGCGGTACGCTCGAAGCTGTCGAAGTGAACGTCTCGTCAAAGGTCTCCGGACAATTGCTGCGCTTACATGTTGCAGAAGGTTCGATTGTGCAGATGGGAGATACGCTCGCAATTCTCGATCATGAAATGCTTACGTTGCAATTGCAGCAGGCGGTTGCAGGAGTCGACGCCGCCGAGGCACAATACGACCTGCTCAAAAACGGGGCACGGGAAGAAGACTTAAAACTTGCGACCGAATCTGTTGTGCAGGCGGAAGCTTCTTTCGCAACGGCAGAAACTGATTACAAGCGGATCAAAGAATTGTACTCGCAGCATTCTGTTTCGCAAAAACAATATGAGGATGCTGAATCGCGATACACAATAACCAAAGCTCAATTCAACGCAGCAAAACAAAATCTGCAGAAACTTCAACGCTTTGCACGTCCGGAAGACTTGAATGCAGCGAAAGCACGTGTCGAGCAGGCGCAAGCACAAGCGAATATTTTCAGGAAACAGATCAAAGACAGTTACATCATTGCCCCCGCCTCCGGAACCATAACGCACAAACCGGTGGAAGAAGGCGAATTGATAGGGGCAGGAACCGTTGTGGTGAAGATCTCCCGTCTTGAAAAAATGGAACTGCGAATTTATGTGAGCGAAACGGAACTGGGCAAAGTAAAACTCGGCGGCACTGCTGATGTCGTGCTCGATACCTATCGGGATAAAACATACCCGGGTAAAGTCGTGTATGTTTCACCGACCGCAGAATTTACTCCCCGTAACGTGCAAACCAAAGATGAACGGACGAAACTTGTCTTTGGAATTAAACTTGAAGTTAAAAATACAAACGGCGAACTGAAATCCGGCATGCCTGCCGATGCATTTTTGAAGTGACTTAAACGATGAATGCCCTTGAAATAAAAAATGCTTCCAAGAAATTCGGATCGATCATAGCGGTCGATTCGCTGTCGCTTCAAGTGGAAAAAGGGGAGATGTTCGCTCTCGTCGGTCCTGATGGAGTCGGCAAGACAACGCTCATCCGTATGTTGTGCGGTATCGTGAAGCCGGACGCGGGTGAATTTTCAGTTATGGGATATGATGTTCAAAAACAAATTGACGAGGTCAAAAACAGAATCGGATACCTTTCTCAAAAATTCAGTCTGTACGGCGATCTCACAATTGATGAAAACATTGAATTCTTTGCCGAAATCCACGGTGTGTGGGATTATAAACCGAGACGCGAGGAGTTGCTAGAATTTACCCGATTGACTCCATTTCGTACCCGTCTTGCCGAGAAATTATCCGGCGGGATGAAGCAAAAACTTGCTCTTGCATGCACACTTGTCCACACTCCTGAAATTATCTTCCTCGATGAGCCGACCACCGGTGTCGATCCTGTGTCGCGGCGCGATTTCTGGAAGGTGCTGTCGAGTCTGTTGAAAACGGGAATCACCATCGTTATGACCACGCCGTATCTTGATGAGGCGGAGCGCTGCAATCGTGTTGCACTGATGAACGAGGGGAAGATCATGGTGCTGGGAACTCCCGCGGAAGTGAAAAAAGAGATGAAAGGTGAGATCGTGGAAATGGTCTGTTCGAATATCCGGACCGCATTCTCTCTCCTCAAAAAATTCACGCCGGTGAGAGAAGTGCAAGCGTTCGGCGACAGATTGCATGTTGTCGTTGATCGTTCGGAACGGGACGTTCAGCCGATGCTGGAAATGCTCTCGACGAATTCTATCTCCGTCTCCGACTGGCGGGTGGTGAAACCGACATTGGAAAATGTCTTCATCTCATTGATGACAGGAAAGAATTGATGAATACGATCGAAGTTCAGAATCTGACAAAGCGATTCGGTGCCTTCACCGCGGTTGATCATATCAATTTCGAAGTGAAAGAGGGGGAGATATTCGGATTTCTCGGCGCCAATGGTGCGGGAAAGTCAACAACGATTCGGATGCTCTGCGCACTGTTGACGTCGTCGGAAGGAACTGCGAGAGTAGGCGGCTACGACATCAACAAGGAACCGAACAGGGTAAAAGAAAGTATCGGATACATGTCCCAGAAATTTTCGTTGTACGAAGATTTGACTGTGGAGGAGAACATCGAATTTTTCGGCAGAGTGTACGGTCTTTCGAATCAAGAACTCGCCGATCGGAAAAAATGGGTGCTCGATATCGCAAATCTTCAAGGACGAGAGAAGAGCATCACGCAAACGCTGAGCGGCGGCTGGAAACAGCGTCTCGCGCTCGGGTGTGCCGTCCTTCATCGTCCGCGCATCGTCTTTCTCGACGAACCGACAAGCGGCGTCGATCCGGTGATGCGCAGAAAATTCTGGGAACTGATCAACGACATGTCCTCCGAAGGGGTAACGGTGTTGGTGACGACTCACTTTTTGGAAGAGGCGGAATATTGCAACGATATTATTCTGATCAACGCGGGGAAGATCATTGCGACGGGGAGTCCGAAAGAGCTGAAAGAAAATTATATCAAATATCCGATCCTGGAAGTGCAATGTTCCAATGTGATTCAGGCAATGGAAGAGATATCAACGCAGCCGTGGGGAGTTGAAACATCCGTGTTTGGAACATATCTGCATGTCAGTGTACTCAACGAAGCGGAAGCGAGAGTAAAAATCGGTGAGACGCTGAATTTAAAAGGTATCGATGTGTACAATATCGAGCGAATCACACCGTCCCTCGAAGATGTATTTATCTATTTACTTGACGAACAATCGAAGAAAGCGAACTGATGGTCCGCCAACTGGTCCCTATCATTACAAAGGAATTTCGCCAGATCAAGCGCGACAAGCGTGTGTTGGGAATTCTGACGCTCGTCCCGGCTGTGCTGCTGTTGCTGAACGGGTATGCGTTGAATTTCGACGTGAAACATATCAAGATGGCGGTCTACGATGCGGAGAAAACGAAACAGAGCAGGGAATTCGTTAACAGTTTCATCACCTCGGGATATTTCGATTATGAAATGGTCGTCGAGGATTACAACCGCGCAAAGGAGCTGATTGACGAGGGGAGTGTGAAACTTGTTCTTGTAATTCCTCCTGACTTTTCGCAGGAGATTATCTCCGGCAGGCAGGCAACTATTCAGGTGCTTGTCGACGGGATGGATGCGAATTCTGCAAATACAATTATCGGATACTCGCAAGCGGTGACGTTGCAATATTCTCAAAAAATAATTCTTCAAAACTTGTCGAAGATCGGCCGCCGGAGTTTTATCCCGATCAACTATCAATCAAAGATTTGGTACAATCCCGAATTGAAAAGTGCAAAATTCCTAGTACCGGGACTTATCGCGTTCATACTTGCTATCACCGGAGTTATTGCAACTTCACTCTCAATCGTCAAAGAAAAAGAACGGAATACGATTGAACAAATTGATGTTTCTCCTATTCGTACGCTGTATTTGATCATTGGGAAAATGGTGCCATACGCAGTGATCTCCCTGATCGCCGCAGCGCTCGTGATCGTGTCGGCATATTTTCTATTTGACGTCGAGGTGAAGGGGAGTCTGTTTCTTCTCTTTCTCTTTACGACACTTTTCATTATCGCCGCGCTCAGTATCGGGCTGCTCGTCTCGACTATTTCCGACAGCCAGCAGGTGGCATTTCAAATTGCGGCGCTCGTGTCGATGCTGCCGACATTGATCCTGTCCGGATTCATGTTCCCGATTCGGAGCATGCCGTTGTTTCTTCAGATACTATCGAATGTAACGCCGGCAAAATTTTATCTTGTGATCTTGAGAAGCATAGTCTTAAAAGGAGTCGGTCTAGAGGCATTTTGGGAACAGGTGATCTATCTATGCATATTCATCACTGTTGTTCTGACAATAGCCGTGAAGCGATTCAAACAACGATTGGCATAATACGATGACAGTACAGCGAATACAGGCAATGCTCAAAAAAGAATTCGGTCAGATCCTGAAAGATAAACGGATGCTGCCGATCATTTTTGTGGCGCCGGTACTGCAATTGATCTTCCTTGGATTTGCCGCATCGCTTGACGTGAAGAATATTTCTTTCGTTTTGTGCGATCTTGATAAGACGCAGGAGAGCAGAGCATTCGTGCAGTCATTTACCAATTCCGGATATTTTGAGATGAGGTACTCGACCGAAGAGTACACGTCGGTAGGAGAATATTTAGACCAGAACAAAGTCTCAATGGCGTTGATCATCCCGCATCGTTTTGGCGATCATCTGCTTCGGCGAGAACCTGCTACTGTGCAAATACTGTTGGATGGGAGCGAAGGAAATACCACGGCGATCATCATGAATTATGCGAATCAGATCATAACACGATTTTCCACCGAGAAGATGGCGAAGGTTGTCGGTGATATAAAAAAATTGGGGGGAGTTTCATTGGAGTCGCGCGCATGGTACAATCCGACCTTGGTAAGCAGGAAGTTCATGGTGCCCGGCGTTTTGGTTCTGATACTGCTCCTTACGACGATGAATTTGACGGCAATGGCAGTCGTGAAGGAAAAAGAGATCGGCACACTCGAACAACTGCTTGTCACTCCATTGAGACCGGTTGAAATGATATTGGGGAAATTGATTCCGTTTATCATTATCGGATTCATGAATGTGACAGTCGTTTTATTGGTACTGAGTTACGGCTTCGATATTCCCATCCGGGGGAGTGTTCCGCTCTTATTTTTGCTTGCAGGATTTTTTCTGCTGACGACACTGGGACTCGGTTTGTTTATTTCGACCATTTCAAACACACAACAGCAGGCGATGATGCTCGGTCTCTTCGGCATCATGTCCCCGATGATGTATCTGTCCGGATTTGTTTTTCCGATAGAAAATATGCCTGAGATTCTTCAATTCGTATCACTCGGCATCCCGATGAGATATTTTCTTGTCATCGTACGATCCATCATCCTGAAAGGATCAGGGCTTGCAGAACTATGGTTTGAAGCAGCGATGCTGTTGAGTATGGGTGTAGTGATCCTTGCTGCAAGCGTGCTTCGATTCAGAGAAAAGATGGATTAAAAAATCGGATATCCGAGCGAGAAGTACGCAATGATTGGTCCGAGCGTGAGAGGTTGACCAAGGAGATCTCTTCGTATATAAAAACTTCTTCCAATAGAAAAGTTTACGGGACCTACCGGGGAATCCAATGAGAGACCAAATCCAATACCGTGGTGGAAATCGCGGATGCGGATATCTTCCCGTTGCGGCCAAATGCTTCCGAAGTCATATCGTACACGAAAATACGTATCCCAGATGATTTTGAACGGCGACTGAGTTCTGAATTCAGCACTTGTCAAAAATATCTGCCTTCCGCGTGAATCAAATTCCCGTAATCCAAAGAACAAATCTTCACCTCCGAGCGAGAACTGCTGCGACAATGGGAGCGTCTGATCGCCAAATCCCAGCACAACTTTCGGATGGAGTGTAAAGCTTTCGTACGAAATGTTTGTTCCGTATTCAAAATATATCTTTGAAT
>JACPGG010000029.1:0-7987 GCA_016182545.1 Ignavibacteriales bacterium | reverse complement strand
TTTCCCATGAAAAATTCGTCAGGGAACCGGTGCGGGCGAACGGATACCGGTCGCGCGAATCGATGATGGAACTAAGGCGCAGGGATTGGAGTGTGAATTGTTCCGGTGTATATCCGGTACCGGAAATGAATTTGATTTCGTCAGATTCAATTCGATATTCGATGTTGAGGGTTCCCAGCTTTTCTACTTGTTGTCCCAATTGGAATGAGACGCCGTAAAGGATCTGTCTGTATTCGCCCGCACGTGAGCGTACAAATCTTTTGTTTGTCGTTTGCAAAACATCGTTGGCATATGTGTAAATATCTTTCAGGTCGTAATATGCGTCGAGATTAAATGTGAAATATGTGTTGAAGATCCTGTTTGCCTGGAAATCCACGACATATTTCTTGTTTCTTAATCCTCCTGCAAAGCTGGCGCCAATTTCAGTTGCGGTACCGAGCAAATTCTCGTTACGGAATTCGATCGTCGGTTGGAGGTTTCGTTCATTATCGGCTCGAAAACCCAATCGGGAAACATCGGTCGGTTTTTCTTCCATTTGTATTACTATCGTCGGTTGATCGTTTTCGTATGCGACATCCATCAATACCTGCTCGAATAAATTCGTGCCATATAGATTAATGAGCGCCTGACGTCCCTTGCTTACCGTGAAGACGTTCCCATCCCTAAAACCTAATTCACGCCAGATAACCCAATCTCTTGATATCTCCTTCCCCTTGAGGTAAATCTTACGAATGATTCCTTCATTGATGGTAAGGTGCAGAGTTCCGGACAAAGAATCGAACTTTATATCCTGGATCCGTGCAAGAGAATATTCATTTTTACGGTACATACTCAAGACATGGTCCACAGTTTCGGAGATCAGAGGTGAATTAAAAGGTTTATGGAGCAAATGTTGGAACTGAAATACAATTTCTTCCGAAGAGAAGAGTGTATTTCCTTCGATCATAACAGTATCCAAGATCGGATTTTGCTTTGTCGTTACGACGATGTCTGCGGTTGTGTCATAAAGTATAATTTCGGATGTTATATCCCCGTACCATCCATGTGAATATATTTGCGTAACATATTCACGTAGTGAGTTGATGGATACCTTTGCACCGGTGAAAATAACAGTCGTATCTAACGCTGAAGGGTCAACCAATGCTCCGGTGTATGTCAATGACTTCACAGTGAAATTAAAGTTGGAAAGCGGGGAGGTATCTTGTAAAATCTGCTCCTCTTTTTTCTTTATAGATTCTTTGAGTGAACGGATCTTTTGTGTTGTTGCATGTATTCCTTGCTGAATCGCGAACGAAATATGCTCAAAATCGGATGCAGAATATTTCCCTAAATCGGGAGTGATGACAACCGTGGCGCTGTCCAGTGCGCGCTTGTTGGCATCTTGCGCCATGATGTTGATAATTTGATCGGCAACTTCCCACGGATTATTCAACTGTGTTGAAGTACGTAACTGGCTGATGGTATTGACAGCGATAATGATATCAGCACCGAGCTCCTTTGCAACTTCCACCGGAATGTTGGAAACCAGTCCCCCGTCGATGAGTTCCAAAGAATCCATTTTCAATGGCTGATACATTAACGGTACCGAAATGCTTGCTCGCAATGCTTCCGAAAGATTTCCGGAATTGAAAACAATTTTTTTCCCTGAAATGAGATCTGTTGCAACACTTCTGAACGGGATCCGCAAGTCATCAAAGCTCTTAATAGGATGGTACAGCGCCTGCAATGTGAGTTGGTTGATGAAATTAGTAAGACGTTGTCCGGTCGAGACAGCCGAAGGAATGATTGGGGTAAGTCCGTCAAAGCGAATAGTAAGTTGTTTTTTATCGGCGGTTTGTTTTTGGGAGAGAAAAAGGTGTTTGCGCTCTGTTTCCGGTCCGAGCGAGAGAATGAAATTCCAGTCTGTTGTATCGACCAACAACTTCAATTGTTCCGTTGAATAACCCGAAGCATATAAACCGCCGATAATTCCCCCGATACTCGTTCCTACAATTAAGTCGATGGGAATATTGTTTTTTTCGAGTACTTCGATAACGCCCAGATGAGCCATACCTCGAGCACCACCGCCGCTCAAAACCAAAGCGATTTTCGGTCGTTTAATTTCTTTGTATCCGTAGGTAATACCTATATCGCTTGTTTTTTCCGAAAAATGCGGTGTGATAACTAATTTTCTCTCCTGGGACTGAGCAGAGAAACAAGTAACGATGGTGATTAGAATGAAACAATGAAGAGGTTTGTGCACAATTTAGCCGTAGTTACTGATACAAAGATAGAAAATTTCTTGATGAGAATGAATTATTGTTTTCTGCGTAACCCATGTAATGTAAGGAATATATAATGATAAGTGTCACAGTTTCGCCGGGCAATTGAATTATATTGGTATGTATCAATCAGGGGGAGTACAATGAACGAGAAGAATTCCGAATTATTTCTTCTTTCAACGATTGTTGTCTTGATTGCTCTCCGGGGTGTTGAAAAAGAACTTGGGGGCTTTAATTTAAAAAGCTTCAAGACACTCGACGCACGACCGACCAAAACGAAAATTTAAGAACAGAGATATATGTTTGATTAGGAAGGGGAATGTCAATTCCCATTCCAATCCCTTGCTTTTCAACCCTTTCCTTCCTACTATTTTTGCGTCCATTTGTAATACTTGTCAAACAAAGTTCAATGGTATGGTCTCATTTATTGTTCTTGGTGGAGTGTGGGATATTCCAAATATGATGCTTGTCGATCACAGGAAGAGTGGTACCTATGTTTTGAACATCAGATGGGAAATTCTGTCACACGACGGGAGTGCTGTTGACGCTGTGAGAAAGCGATCCGCTATTTCATTGTTGATTGACTGGAGTCAATTGTGATGATCCTGATGCGGATGCATAGATCAGAATCGAAAAATGAAAGAACAAAACGGACTGGTTCAGCGGTAACATCGTGTTGAGTAAAAATGGAAAACCTGCCGTTTCTTTCAACACTCCCCGCATAGCGAGTGCATTTCGGACATCTGGAATGAATGCCGACGTTATTAAAGTATAGAAAAGCGATTACCTTGTGAAACTCTCCTCTCTCATCGGTCATGTCACCGAATTGTACGACGAAACACTTTCATCCCGAAAGCCCGCCGATCACCTTATCGATATTTTTTTCAGGAAAAGAAAATATCTCGGTTCTCACGACAGGCGTTTTATTGCGGAGACACTCTACACGCTGCTCCGTCATAAACGAAGGGTTGAATGGATCATTTCTGCTCTTCCGACAAATCCGAAAAAAACATTACTGCTCGTTGTGACGGCTTTGTTGTTTGAAAAAAAG
The DNA here is from genome assembly GCA_016182545.1 of Ignavibacteriales bacterium. Lineage (GTDB taxonomy): Bacteria > Bacteroidota > Ignavibacteria > UBA10030 > UBA8401 > SpSt-333. The sequence goes on along the minus strand of JACPGG010000029.1, from coordinate 4,675 downwards.
TATTCCGTACAACAACTTTCGGATGAACAGATCCTTCCGACCGAACTCCTTCAGCAACTCCATGACTCTGCCAACAATATTCCCGGAAAAGAAAATACGATTGAGAATTTTGCGGTGACATTTTCGTTCCAGGACTGGATGGTACAAGAATGGATCGATCAATTCGGCAGTTCGCAGGCGCAACGTTTATTTGCCGTGTTGAATACACAAGCTCCTATCACTCTCCGCGTCAATACTTTAAAGGCAACAGTAGAGGATTGCCAGCAATCGTTGAAATCTGAAGGGATTGAAAGCGTAAAAACAGGATTTTCACCGTTCGGATTGCACATTCCCAAAAGGATCAATGTATTTCAACTGGAGACGTTTCGCAAAGGCTTCTTTGAAGTGCAGGACGAAGGGAGCCAAATGCTCGCATTGCTGGTCAATCCGAAGCCTCGTACAAAGGTGATCGATGCGTGTGCCGGCGGAGGTGGAAAGACTCTCGCAATGGCAGCGTTGATGAAAAACCGCGGAGAGATTTTTTCGTTGGATATTCACGATTTTAGACTCGAAGAGTTGCAGAAACGTGTCAAACGGGCGGGTGTGGACACCGTTCGGTTGAAAACCGTCCTTGATGACGAATCACCCCCAGAACTGCACGACAGTGCTGATTACGTGCTTGTGGATGCCCCGTGCAGCGGTACAGGGACGATTCGCCGCAACCCCGGCATGAAATGGTCTGTGACACCTGCTATGATCGACGAACTTCAAACAAAGCAGGGGAAGATCCTTTCAAATTATTCGAGGTGTGTGAAAGTGAACGGGACAATCGTGTATGCTACATGCTCTCTCATGAAAGAAGAGAACGAGATGGTTGTCGAATCGTTTCTCGCTGCACACCCCCACTTTGAACTTCTCAATCCAAAAGGAATATTGACACGATATCATCTTGAATCTCTTGCGAACAACAGATATTTTCAATTATTACCACATCAACATGGTACTGATGGTTTTTTTGCCGCTGTCATGAAAAGGATTCGTTGAGATGCTCAAATATTTTTTCATTGTACTATTTTCTCTTGTTGGTTTATCCTGTAGTAATCTATCGGACGAAGAACTCTGGCTGAAGGTTGAAGAGGCAAAAGCGGGGAACAACTGGGATTCCACGATGCTGGTGTGTCAACGAATTCTTGCAGAATATCCCGACGGCAACTATGCTTCATGGGCGAGATTCGGATTGGCTGAAAGCTACCGGTTCAAAAACCAACCGCGTGAAGCGCTCGACAATTACAAATTGTTCTATGAACTGCATCCGGACAAACAACCGTCGGCGCTGTCGCTTTTCTTGGTCGGATACATTTACAATAATAATCTTCAAATGCGTGATAGTGCTAAAAAATTCTATGAGCAATTTCTCCTGAAGTATCCCTTACACGATTTGGCGCCGACCGTAAAATTCGAACTTGAAACACTCGGTCTCTCTCCCCAAGAAGCATTGGACGAAAAACAGAAAACAAAAAGATCGGTCGTAAAAAAATAATGCAGCAGCAACTTAAATATCTTCAACCCGATGTCGTCTCCAAATTGGCGAATATGGAACTGCGTGCGCGGCTTGTGGTAGAAGGTTTCATCACCGGATTGCATAAAAGCCCGTATCATGGATTCAGTGTTGAGTTTGCGGAGCACCGGCAATATATGCCGGGAGATGAGATTCGCCGCATTGACTGGCGCGTATACGGGAAGACCGATCGATTCTATGTAAAACAGTTTGAAGAAGAGACAAATCTCAAATCGTACATCGTGATCGATACGAGCGCCTCGATGCGGTTTGCTTCCGAGATAGATAAAAAGGGAACGAAGAGAATCTCAAAGATAGAGTACGCCTCTTTCATCGCGGCATCGCTTTCGTACCTGATGGTGCAGCAGCGCGATGCTGTCGGTTTGATGCTGTATGATTCGAATATCCGGACAACAATTCCCCCACATGCAACAAAACAGCATTTGCGCAGAGTGCTGGTTGAACTGGAAAAAGTGCGCCCGTCGCAATCGACCAACTCTGCTTCGGCACTCCACCAGCTTGCCGATCGGATCTCGCGGCGCGGATTAGTCATCGTGGTGAGCGACCTGTTCGACGATCCGGATAAGGTTGTGGCGGCACTGAAACATTTCCGTCATGATAATCATGAAGTACTCGTCATGCATATTCTCGATCCGCTGGAGCGATCGTTCGCATTCGGCACCGATGCCGTTTTTAAAGATGTTGAAACGGGAGAAATGGTCACCACACAGCCATACCATATCCAAAAGGCATATCAGGAAGCGATGAAAGATTTCATTGAGCGCTATAAACGTGAATGCCGTGAGAACATGATCGATTATGTGCTGCTCGATACCGCAACACCGTTCGACGTTGCACTTCTTAATTATCTCAACAAACGGCAGCGCATCGGATGACAGATTCAAACAGAAAAATACTCGATTTTGGGTGTGGTAAACGGAAACGCCCCGGAGCCATTGGCATCGACCGTAATCCCCGCTCCGATGCGGACGTGCTTCACGATTTGAATCACTTCCCGTATCCATTTCCGGACAATCATTTTGACGAGATCTATTGCGACAATATTCTTGAGCATCTGGATGATGTCGTTCAGGTGATGATCGAACTGCATCGTATTACAAAGCCGAACGGAGTTGTGAAAGTTACCGTTCCGTTCTATCCGCACCGCAACGCCAACACCGATCCGACGCACAAACATTGGTTCGGCGTTCATTCGTTCGATTATTTCGTCAACGGCACATCGCACGGGAGGAATTATTCATGAACACTTCATTGACAAACTGGTCGTATCATTCGCAAATCGAAATAAAGATCTCTATGAAAATCGGTTTGCCAATATTTTTCCCCTTGCCCAGGTGACCTTTCGCCTGACTGCCGTGAAGTGATTTTTTCACCGTCCAACCTTTGCCTCTCCGCTCAAGTTTAAGTATCTTACCGTTTGAACTTCCCGAAAATGTGAAATGGTGCACGCTTGCCGGTCATCGTGTCCGGTGAATGTTTATCTCCAATGAAAAAAACAAAATCTTCGACTCCGAAAAAATCAGGCTCCACAGAACCGTCCGATCTCTCTTCGTTGTCAGTTGAACAAAACATGCTCATCGTCAAGGGAGCGCGCGAACATAATCTGAAGAATATCGATGTTGAGATTCCGCGTGATAAACTTGTTGTTATCACCGGACTCTCCGGTTCAGGTAAATCGTCACTTGCCTTCGATACGATTTACGCTGAAGGGCAGCGGCGGTATGTTGAATCTCTTTCGGCGTACGCCCGCCAGTTTCTTGGGTTAATGGAGCGTCCTGATGTTGATTATATTGAAGGTCTTAGCCCCGCTATCTCCATCGAACAAAAGACTGTCAGCACAAATCCCCGTTCCACAGTCGGTACAGTGACGGAAGTGTACGATTTCCTTCGTCTTCTTTTTGCCCGTGTCGGTATTCAATTCTGCGTGAACTGCGGTACGAAGGTTCAGAAGCAGAGCGTCGATCAGATCATTGATGCGATCATGAAGTTGCAGCAGGGAACCAAGATCCAGATCCTTGCTCCAATTGTGAAGGGGAGAAAGGGGCATTACCGCGAACTGTTTGAAAAAGTGCTGAAGGACGGATTTCTGCGTGTGCGCATCGACGGCGAAGTGAAAGAGATCTCCAAAGGGATGAAAGTGGACCGTTACAAAGTTCATGATATCGAGATCGTAATTGACAGGATTCAATTGAAGAAAGATATTCGGTCCCGTGTAGCAGATTCAGTTGAGGTTGCCTTGCAATTCGGCGAAGGGGTATTGATCGTGAATGACGGGAATCAGGATATTCTCTTCAGCAAAGCATACTCATGCCCGACATGTGGAAAGAGTTATGAAGAACCCGCACCGAATTCCTTTTCGTTCAACACAACGTACGGTGCCTGTTCAGCGTGCCAAGGACTGGGAGAGAAGAGGGAATTCGACCTTTCACTGATCATCCCAAATCCTGAATTGTCCATTCAACAGGAGGGGATTGCGCCGCTCGGCAAGCCGAGAGGGACATGGTTTTACAGTCAGGTAAAGGCTCTGCTCAAAAAGCATAAGTACGATTACAATACTCCGATCAAAAATTTTTCTAAAGCGGCACTGGATGAATTGTTGTATGGCACGAAAGGGGAAAAGATCGAAGTCGAGTATACGTATGCGGGCGGACGCACGGCGACATATAAGCATCGATATGACGGAGTGATGTCGATGTTGCAGGAATATTACAGCGATACCGCCTCGCTGAAGATACGGGAATGGGTGGAAGGATTTATGAGCACGAAGATCTGTTCGGAGTGTGGAGGGGGAAGGCTCAAAAAGGAAAATCTTGCAATCCAACTTGTCGATGGAAAATCCGGACAGCAATATAAAATTTCGGACGTTGTAAAAAAGTCTCTTATTGAAGCGAAAGCATTCTTCACTGCATTGTCGTTCACAGTCCGCCAAATGGAAATTGCCCGCCCGATATTGAAGGAGATCAACCAGCGATTGGGGTTTATGGTCGATGTCGGATTGGGATATCTTACGCTCGACCGCGCAGCACGGACATTGTCGGGCGGAGAAGCACAACGCATTCGCCTTGCAACACAGATCGGTTCGCAATTGGTTGGTGTTCTCTATATTCTGGATGAGCC
>JACPGG010000205.1 GCA_016182545.1 Ignavibacteriales bacterium | reverse complement strand
GAGCCGCCCCCAACATCAATATCTCCATACATCCCAAAGTGCACATCGGATAGATCCCGTGAACTAAAATTCTGTGCAGTGTAAACGAAAAATATCGTATTCTGTGCCAAAGCATTACTCCATTGCAACGCTCTCCCTTCGATCTTGACCCCGAGTCCTCGTATCGGCTTGTTGATTGACACGTCGATCGTGTCATACCCGAAAGGAAAATAGGCAAACTCGTCATTCTCTCTGTCATCCATCCCCCATAATACTTCAAGGTCAGCATTCGGAACATCTTGCCGTAAATATCCGGGCCACACATACTCTCCTTTTGAAGGATTGTACCATTGACGGGGCCAGCTGTCTGGTTTGCCATCCTGCGGACTGATATCTCCGGCACCGCTGGATGCCATAACCGGTGAAACAGGATCGGCATACTCGGGAAGAGGCTGCCAGGAATATAAAATAGTGTTGTTCGCGGGATTAAAATCGCGCGCATAGATATCGTTAATGCCATCCGATGATATTTGAACTTTTTTTCCTGAGGTATCGGTAACCTCTGCTGCAACTAAAGGACCGAACTGATAGATATCGCCCAACCCTCTCCAGACCATATTATTGACATGCCGGGTCAATCCATCGCCGGGAGCGATGCCTCCGTAGTTATAGATATTGCCGACGATCTGGTTTCCGTTCATCAAAAAATATTTCCTGTCCGCTTGTGATGCAGATTTTCTGAACGGAATTGAGCCGAAATCTTTTGCCCGATTTTCAAGACGCGACGACGAACGGGGCTGCATGGCGCTCGCTTGATGGATCGCCCGTGCAATCTGTTCGCGCTCGTTGTGTTGTTCCGGCAACCATTGAGATATTGTCAACGAAGTACCAAGAACGATACAAGTGCAAATCTTTTTCATACTGTTGATAGACATTGATTGTTCCATAGTTTAGAAACCGACGCTGAGTCCGACCATCACAGATCGCGGTGATGAGTACAAACCAGGGTTGGAGAAATATTCATAAATGCTCCGGACGCCGTCCGTCCCGGATTCAAACTGTTGTTGCGTCGACTTTCCTTCTCCGCGGTTCGGAGCGAGCGTATAGGTCGATCTTCCGGTGTCATCATACACGACAAGTTCGTTCAATGCATCGAAGAGATTGAAGACCTTCAGGAACACCGTGATCGCCAGGGATGGATAGGAGAATTCCTGTTGTGCAAGCAGATCGATGGTTGTCGTAAATGGCTGACGTCCCGTATTCCGTTTCAAGACAACTTGATTCTCGCCGACATACGGGGTGTACGGCAGACCCGTTCCTGCTTTACCGATGACACTGACATTCCATTTATTCGATTCACCGACCGACAACGTTGCATTCAATGTGTGCGGCTGATCCCAGTCGAGCAGCACGACAGTCTTTTCACTTTCACGTCCTGATTGTGTGTCGAGAAAAAATGCATCAGCACTCACATCATTTCCTTCAGCAGTCTGGAATGTGTAATCAACCGTAAACGCAACAATGTCGGAAGCGTTCCTTCGCTTGGTAAGCGAGAATGTCAACCCTTTGACATTTCCATAATCCTTGTTCACATAGACGTTGATCGTCGTATCGCCGCTGACGCGTATGGTTTGTTGCGCAAAGAGATCGCGGATATCTTTGTAGAATCCGGTCACATTAAATGCCAGATTCTCGGTGAGTTGCTGTTGAAGACCGAATTCATATGTCACGGTCTTCTGGGGATCGAGATTGGGATTGCCAAACGTGGATCCTGTTGAACCTGGATTGAATTTAAAATCGGGATTTTCGTACAGTCTCCGCAGCTGCGGCATTTGGAAAAAGTGCCCGTACGAAAAATGGATGATTCCTCGTTCGGTGATCGGGTACGAAACACCGATACGCGGACTGACCGTTTGTTTGACCGATGACGCTTTCTTCGCCCCTTTAGGATAATTGACGTTGACCGGTGTAACACTGTTGGCATCAAAATAATCGTACCGCAAACCAAGGTTCATGACGATACTTTCGAATTCCATTTTTGTCTGACCATATCCCGAAATTTGTGTGGGAAAACGTGCATAGCTGTTGTATCGCGAATCCGCAACGTTGGGGAGTGTCGGCGAAAGAAAATTGATCGTATCACGCAGTACGGTATAGCTCACTTGTTTCATCTGCGGAAACTTTGCTTCGGCGCCGAGTTTGATCTCCTGCCTGGTAGATAGTTGGGTTGCACCGTCAAACTTCACGGAATAGGTCTCAGCAACACGCTCAAATATTCCGTTCTGAGATCCGCCGTAGTAAAAACTTGCCGTTGAAGGAACGCGGAGGAATTCTTCCGGCGCATAGTGATCTTGCCTGAGGTCTTTATACCGGTACTGTTCGTATCTATTCCGCGCGTATGACACTTTCACTTTGAACGATGTAGTTTGGGATATAACATCCGAAAATTCGAGCGCGTGCAGAACATCATTCTCAAAATTGTTGTAGATACCGTCCGGATTGTACCGGAAATCGTGATTGTAGTTCCTGTATTTCGATTCATTGAAGACAAAATCATATCCGATCTTTGTGGTCGGTGTGATGCGATAGCTGAAACGATTCGTGGCGGTCAATGACCTGGAATTATTCATTGAGACATAGTTCCCATCGCCGGAACGGGTAATGACCCACGGTTTGTCGGCATAGAAGAATGAACTGTCAAACGGCAGATGTTCCCGTTTGCCGTACAAATATCCGCCATCATCATTGTACCGTGACGAGATGAAGAATGTCACCGCATCTTCCGTCAGCGGAACAGGTCCCCCGAATGTCCCTTCATAAATCATATCGTTGAAATTTATTTTGTCGATATTCAGAAAAATATCATTATGATCGCTTACTCTGCTTCCGGCGTAGAATGTCAATTGACCTGTGTACGACTCTCCCCCCTCTTTTAATCCCGTTTCGACCACACCGCTCAGGGCATTCCCGTATTCCGCATTGAATGTCCCCTGCACTACAGAAAGTTCTTGAATTGCGTTGGTGGCAATGCTGAAACTATTTGAATTTGTAAACGGATTATTTACCGACAGTCCGTTGACAGTATAAGCAACTTCATCTGACCTCCCACCGCGGAAATGCAATGCACCGCTCGCATCCTGAATGACTCCGGCTTGCGTTGTCAATATTCCGGTGATACTTTCCACAGGCAATGCTTTGATCTGGCTTGCGTCAACATTCGTTTGCGTTGATGTGAGATCACGACGTACAAGAGGCTTCTCTGCGGTAACGACAACTGCTTCGAGGTCCACAGCTTCAGAAGACATTTTCACGTCCACCCGCGTTGTCAGGTCGACATTCACCTGAACATTTTGGATCAGTTGTTTCCGGTACCCGATTGCAGAGATCGACACGGTGTAAATATTCGGCGAAAGATTTGAAATGACATAATTTCCTTCAATATCCGTTGCGGCTCCGATGCTTGTTCCGTTGATCAAGACTGTTGCACCGACAATCGTTTCACCGGTCTTTTCATCTGTGATCGTCCCGGAAATTTTTCCCGTTGTGCCGGCATGAACAATGGAAAGGAATAGGAAAGAGGATAAAACAAGAGACCGCAGTAGCACAGCGTTCATGGCATACCTGATAAGAATGAATAACGTTGGGAGATTTAAATGGTACCAGTTCTAGAAGTAAAAGTGATTTGTGTTCGCTTGCCCAACGAATATAACCACACATGAGAATTATGTCAAGCAATTCCTTACAATTTAAGGGAATATTACCCCTCGAATGCACTTTTGTAAAATCGTTCAAACTGACACTTGATTATGTAATCTAATTTTTGGTTATTCCAAGTGTGGTGCCGCAAAAACTCCAAACCTACCAATCACTCTTAATTTAACAGGAGGATCTCTACATGAAAAAACTTTGTACTGCATTCGTTATTCTCGCAGTGACATTTTGTGTATCACAGATTGGATTTGCACAAGTCTACCTGGACACTGCAAATTTTTCTGTCTCAGCACAATTCAAACCAAGCGATTATCCACAATGGCCCGACGATGTGGCGGCATGGAGAGTGTACGCAAACTACGATCTCGACGGCGATGGGAAAAAAGAATTCTTGGTGATTGTCGATCCGGCGACTACCTCCTCGGACACAAGCATGGCGCGCATTTTACGTTTCGAAGCAACTGCGAACAATACATACGCTCTTGTTTGGAGCGCGCAACTTCCTCAACAGAACACTGTAGAAGGATCGTGGTCCTGCTTAACCGTTGGAGATCTTGATAAAGACACCAAACAGGAAATCATCTTTGGGCTTCCATCCGATGCACGCTCGACCGGGAATCCGAATCCCGGAAGGATTTTTATTTATGAATATGATACCGATTCGAGCAATTTCCTCAGTCAGCCGACAATGATCACCAATCTTGGATTCCCTGATTTTTATTACCATGCGATCACCAGCATTGTCGCCGACGATGTGGATGGCGATGGCGATGTAGAACTGATCACGAGTGCACGCCGATCCTACGGGAACGGTTCGCTCACTGCATCAACACGCCCGTTGTTCATTTATCACCTGCTTGGCGATGTAAGCCCCGGCTTTAGTTCATTTGAACTCGAATTTGCCGATACGATTGGCACATTCAATGGCGGATACTTCTTTAACAACCACGTGGTGGATTTTGATGGAGACGGCAAAAAGGAAATCTGGGGATTTACGTGGGACATGTTGACCTATGCAGTATACGAAGCAACAGGTGCAAATACGTATGCACTGCGCGCCGATATCAATCAAATTACCGCTCCGGATGATTACGGAGAGCAGAACAGCGTCGCTTTCTTTGATGCGAACAAGGATGGCAAGTTAGAAATGTTTGTCGCCGGACAAGTCAGCACACCGAGTGCAGTATTTTATGTCGGCAACACGAACGATGTTTCCACATTGACTGCGTCAAACACAAAGTGGCTTACGTCTCCCCTCAACCTGAATTTCCAGGGTGCCGACATCGGTGATATCGACGGGAACGGCGAGGTCGACTTCTTTATCGGTGATTGGGGAGAAGATCGCAAAGTCTATCGTTTACGTCACTTGACCGGAAAACCATACGATGATTCGACCGGTTACAAATTGGATACAATATACCATGCACCCAATGACTCTTCCTACGCCTTGGTGAATGTCACGTACGGGAATGATCTCGACGGGGACGGAAGGCGTGAATTGATTATTGTGAACACAAATACACGAATTGATCATCCGGAAGATGTGTCGCTGATTATCCTTGAAAGCAAAGTTGTTGTTCAAAGTGTGAAGACTATTTCTTCGGTTGTTCCTTCGTTATTTGAATTAGGTCAGAATTACCCGAATCCGTTCAACCCGACAAGCAAGATTCGATTCTCTCTGACACAGGCATCAGACATCCACCTGTACATTTCAAATTCGTTAGGACAACAGGTCGGATCGCTCTTTGAGGGAATGATTGAAGCCGGAACACATGAAGTAACATTCGACGCCGGCGGTTTGGCTGCCGGAACCTACTTCTATACGCTGAAAGCGGGCAATTTCTCCGAAACGAAGAAGATGTTATTGATAAAGTAAAAGTCTGTTGAAGTACAAAAAAACCTGTTTCGGTATTTCTGAAACAGGTTTTTTTTATTCAATCGTGATCAGATATACCTTCTCGTCGTGTGCCACACCTCTTTGATCTTTCGTTTCGGTTTTCGGCAGAGATAAATCGGAAGATCACTCTCGTAGCTCATCGCAAATTCGGATACGTGCCGTCCAACCGGTGTCACTTCCGCAAATGTATCAGAATAATCCTCGGTAACTCCCCCAACCGCAATCAACACCTGAACGGTATCACCCAGACGGTCTCTTCCCCAGATCCAATAATTGTTGTGTCCGGACAATGCTTTTGGAAGGCCGAGATCTCTCCCGTAAAAATCGATCGCTCCTGCCTCACCGTAGTTGCGAAGATAGATCGCGGCATATTTTTTTTCATCGTGTGTCAGTGAATTGTACACTGTCGAAACAGTGATCGCAAACTCTTTCCAGCCGAACCGATCAGCAAAATGCTGCGGAAGATTTCCCATTCTATGACCTTCGGAATTCGGGGGTGCAACTCCGATTGCTTTCGAGTACGTAACGAATGAATGAACAGG
>JACPGG010000028.1 GCA_016182545.1 Ignavibacteriales bacterium | reverse complement strand
ACGACGCGCTGCAGACAAATCCGTTGGTGAATTTTTTCTTCACGGAAAATTCAATTCCTTCCGCATATCCGCTCCCCGTGTTCGATAAAAGATTCGTGTTGTCGGGATCAACGATGACATCGGAAAGATCTTTGCGGTACACTTCTATGAGCATTTTTGTATCGTCGCCAAGACGGTGTTCGATTCCGGCAATGTAGTGCTCGGCATGCACGCTTTGTAATAAAAGATTGCGCGGATCTGGCGAGATCTGATACGTTGCAGGGGATTGCACGAATTTTCCCCATGCGGCATTCAACGTCGTCCTGTCCGTTATCCGATACGAGGCAGCGAGCCGCGGGCTTAGATTGGTTTCATTCAACATTTCAAAATGATCGAACCGCAATCCGGCAGAAATGGTCAGCGGATTGAATACCGTGTAATTCGTCTGTGCAAACAATGATGATTTAGTCGTTGTGTTCGGCGTGAATGTGATCGTTGCTGCGGGGATCAGCGTTCCGGTGCGCGTTGTATCTTCCGGTGTCCACGATTCATTCTTTGAATCGATGAATTTTATTTGCCCGCCGATCTTGATGTCAAGCGACGGCAGAACCTGATATGTCATTTCCGATTTTACCATCATCTCGTTTTCCAGGATGTCTTCACCACGCAACGAACGGTTTATCAATGTACCCTGACGCGTTGTCCAACCATTTCCTGTGAATGAAATTGTCGTCATCGCATATGCATCACGCGACAACAACGACCGCCAATTCAGTCCGAATGCCGAACCGTAATCGTCGCGCGCAAGATATTCATACTTGCTCATTCCTGCCGATTCTTTTGTTGTTCCTTCACGGTCGATCTGATCGATATAATAAAATCCGACAAGACTGATCCTATTGTTTGCATCGAGATCGTACGTCATTTTTCCGACTGCGTCGTAATAACGCGGAGCGGCGGGGCGATTCATGACCGACGTGAGTATATCGAAAAATCCGCGGCGGAGCGAAAAGATCATTGATCCATTCTCAGTGACCGGTCCATCCACCATCACGCCGAATCCGGCGATGTTTGTATTGATGTCCGAGTTGTACAATTCTTTGTTGCCATCCTGTAATGTCATTTCAAATACCGACGAAATTTTATCGCCGTACTTTGCGGGGAATCCCCCCGTGAGAAAATCGACTTTCTCGAGCAATGCAGGATTCACAATGCTGATGATTCCCATTGATTCACCTGAGCGAGCGAAGTGAATCGGATTATAGATCTCAATATTGTCGAGCAGTGTAAGATTTTCATCCGGGCTTCCACCGCGGACTATCAATTGTGCACTTTTTCCTCCCGCGGTTGCAACACCGGGCATTGATTGCATCACGCGGAAAATATCTTCAGCGGAACCGGGCGAGCGGCGTATCTCTTCCGGAGAAAGAGACCGCATGCTGACGACATTCTCCGTCGGTTTTGCGAAGTAGTCACTCTGGATTTCCACCGCATCCATTTCAAGATCTGTGGAGTTCAATGCAAACGAGGTCACTTTATTTCGGTTGGGATGAACAACCACATCCGCATTGGTTGTCCCTTCATATCCAATCATCGAAGCTTTAAGAGCATATTTTCCCGGTTCGATGTTTTTTATCGTATAGTAACCGCTCTCGTTTGCCGTGGCACCCAACGGTGTCCCAACGATGAGAATGTTAGCGCCGGGAAGCGGCTGTTTGGTGACTGCATCGCGGATCTCTCCGGAGATTGAGCCGTTGTTGGTTTGAGCGATTCCTTGGAGCGAAAATAAGGAGAGTGCTGTGAAAAGAACGTAGTATTTGATTTTCATGATAGCGTGTTCCGACCCTTCTGGATCCATTGTGTGAAATAAAATCTATTAGTATGATGCAGCGATGTGAAGGAAGATTCAGAGTTTGAAGAACAAATTCACCCAAATTTCTGTATATTCCTCTTGTTCTATGCATACCATTCTTACTACTTCAATACAACGCGCATCCAATTTCATTCAGAAAAATGAAATCGTCGCTTTTCCTACTGAAACCGTGTACGGACTTGGCGCGAACGCGTTCAACGGTGATGCCGTGAAAAAAATTTTTGTAGCAAAAGGACGCCCCGCTGACAATCCGCTGATCGTTCACATCGGAGAGATCGGGCAGTTGCCGTCGGTAGTCTCGAAGATCCCGCCTTTTGCAGAAAAATTAATGATCGAATTTTTTCCCGGTCCATTGACGCTGGTTCTTTCGAAGAGTAAAAAAATTTCAACGGCAGCGACCGCCGGGTTAAACACAGTCGGCGTACGCATCCCGAAGCATCAGATCGCGCAAAAATTTTTGAAAGAATGCGGAGTTCCCGTTGCCGCACCGTCGGCAAATATTTCGGGAAAGCCGAGTCCAACAACATGGCAAGCAGTGAACCATGATTTGAACGGAAAAATTTCCTGCATTCTTAAAGGAAATCCATCGCGTGTGGGCGTCGAATCGACTGTAGTGGATTGTACCGGCAGCGCACCTATTATTCTACGTGCCGGCGGAGTGACACTTGAACAACTTCGTCGTATCATTCCGTCCACGAGGATAGGGAAAAAAAATTATCAGGATGCAGTAAAAAGTCCGGGGGTGAAATACCGGCACTATTCGCCTTTGGCATATGTCTTTATTGTGAACGGTTCGGAAGAAACCGTACCGATGAAATCATCCGCGTATATCGGCATGCAACGGATCGGAAGAAAGAATTTCGGCTTGACAAAAATTTGTCGCGATCAGAATGAATATGCCCGTTCCTTGTTCCATTTCTTTCGCGAGTGCGACAGGAAGGGAATTCAAACAATTTACTGTGAACAGGTCAGCGAGGATGGCATCGGCTTGGCAGTGATGGATAGGATTAGAAATGCTGCCGTTCAATGAACAATTTTCTTTACTGAATACCGAATGATGAATAATGAATAGCGAGATCAAAGAAAATATTTTACTTTCGCGTTATACAACATTGCAACTTGGCGGTGTGGCAAAATATTTTTGCTCCTGCTCTTCGGTTAATGAAATACAAGAAGCACTTGAGTTTGCACGGACCAAAAATATTCGCACACACATTCTTGGCGGAGGAAGTAACACGGTCTTTTCCGACGAAGGATTCGATGGACTTGTTGCGAAGATCGATCTGAAAGGAATTTCGTTCGTTGAAGAGGGAAATGATGTTCTTGTAACGGCAAAAGGAGGTGAGGATTGGGAAAAATTAGTAAAGATGTGCGTTGAAAAAGGATACGCGGGGATCGAATGCCTCTCCGGTATTCCCGGCAGTGTTGGTGCAACGCCGATACAAAACGTGGGAGCGTACGGGCAGGAAGTGAAAGATACAATTATTGAAGTGAAAGCACTTGATAGTTTGGCGTTTGAAGAGATTTCATTTTCAAATCCCGATTGTCAGTTTTCCTATCGCATGAGCAGATTCAAGATACACGATGCAGGAAAATATATAATTACAGAAGTTGGATTCCGGTTAAAAAAGAATGGACGCCCGACGATCAATTATCCTGAAGTGAAGAAGGTTGTTGAGGCAACCATTCCCCTTTCATCACTTGCTGACGGAAGAGCATCGCTTGAAGCTGTCCGCAACGTTGTGCTGTCGCTGCGCAAAAAGAAATCGATGGTAATCGATCCGGACGATCCGAACACGAGATCGGTCGGTTCGTTCTTTATGAATCCGGTGGTTGAGAATGATCAGTTTTCGGTGGTGAGCGCTCAATGGAAAAGGATTGGCGACGGATCAGAAGTGCCTTCATTTGCATTTGGTAATAAAAAGAAAATTCCCGCTGCGTGGCTGATCGAAAAATCCGGTTTTCATAAAGGATACGTGAAGGACGGTATCGGTATTTCTGAGAACCATACTCTGGCGCTCGTGAACCGGGGAGGAACCACCGCTGCACTTCTCGCGTTAGCTAATGAAATTCAAGAGGGTGTCGGAAAAAAATTCGGCATCCGTCTCGAACGTGAACCTGTTGTCATCGATTGATTGTATGGAGGAATCTATGAAAAAAATTGTGATGTATGCTGTTGCAATTGCCGGTTCGCTGGCGGCACAGATAAAAGAACCTTGTTGTTCCCTGTCGGCGACTGAAGAATTCGCTTCCATGGGAAACGATCTCGCATTTGTTGCGTTGCACGAAGCGCCGGAACCGTTCGCATTGAAACTGGAAGGGGGCTCGATGAAAACGATCCCCGCTGCGGATAAAAAGGACGCGAGGATCTTCGAAGTGAAAGCGCCGAATCCGACGAACAAGTATCTTTTTGTTTTTCAGGAATGGTGGGGATTGAACGACTACATCAAATTGGAATCGGAGAAACTGCAAAAGGAACTGGGCGACGTTACCGTGATCGCATTGGATCTTTACGACGGAAAAATTGCTTCGACTCCTCAGGAAGCAAGCCAATATGTACAATCGGTGAAGGATAAGCGGATTCAAACTATTATCAGGGCGGCAATACAATATGTAGGCAAAGACGCACAGATTGCTACGCTCGGTTGGTGTTTCGGCGGGGGGTGGTCGTTACAGAGCGCACTGCTGATGGGAAAACAAGCGATTGGCTGCGTTATCTATTATGGAATGCCGGAGAAGGATGTTAAGAAATTGAAAACACTTAACTGTGATGTGCTCGGGATCTTCGGCACACAGGATCAGCATATCTCCCCGAAAGTTGTCGCACAATTCGAAAAGAATATGAAAGCGGCGAAGAAAAATCTCGAGGTACACAACTACGATGCCGTACACGCATTTGCCAACCCGAGCAACCCGAAGTACGATCAGGTCCACGCCGATGATGCACATGCGAAAGTGATGACATTTCTGAAGTCGAAGTTCGGATTATGATTTTTACCGCAAAGGCGCGAAGACGCAAAGAAAATTTATTTTACATTATTGTTGTGTTTCTTTACACGGGTACTCTGTTTTCGCAAACGGACTATGATTCGTTGTATCTAAAGAATCCGCAATATAAAAACCTTACCGCGTTGTACGATCTTTCAAAAATAGAAAAAGCAGATATTGTCTTTCTTGGAAATTCGATTACATTCGGCGGCAATTGGTCGGAGTTGCTGGGCAGAGAACGGGTCGTCAACCGCGGCATCGGGTCTGACAACATTCCCGGAATGCTGCAGCGCCTTTCTCAAGTGGCGCGGCTCAATCCAAAACTCTGCTTTATTATGGCGGGGATCAACGATCTGTATCAGGATGTACCCGTTGATACCGTGTTCAAACGATACGTGCTGTTGGTCGATTCGCTCCGCGCTTATGACATCATTCCCATTCTCCAATCCACGCTGCATGTTAATCCAAAATGGAAACGGGCTGAAGTCAAAAATCTCGAGGTGGCAAAACTCAATAGACTGTTGCAAAAATACGCAACAGATCGATCGCTCGTCTTTCTAGATCTGAATTCTGTCCTGTCGGAAAACGGCGTGTTAAAAAATGAGTACACGACCGACGGAGTTCACCTAACCGCTGCGGCGTATCAAATCTGGCGAGATCAGATCGATCTGGTCGTAAAAAAATATGGATGGTGATCTGTATTTTCTCCTCAGAAATCGCCGTTCCTTTTCGTATATTTACATCTCTTTCTATACACTTTTTACCAAGGAGTTCTTCATGAAACAAGTATGTGTGGTTGTTCTTTTGTTATCAGTTGGTGCTATGGGATTTGCCCAAAAAACTAAAACGACACCAAAACCTTCTCAGACAAAGTCGAATCTGAAAACAGAAGATCAAAAGATCAGTTACGTGATCGGATATGACATCGGTCAGAAAATATTGAACGACATCACCCAAAGAAATTTCAACCTCTTGAACCCTTTTGTTCTGCAAGGTTTGCAGGATGCTTTCAACGGTAAACAGCCGGCACTTCCGGACAGCGCTATTCAACTTGCAATGATGACATTTCAATCCCGCGTGCAAGCACAGCAGGCGGTTGAAATGGAAAAACAACAAGCGGTGGCGGCTGAAGCAAAAAGAGCGGGCGATACGTTCCTTGCGGAATGCGCCAAAAAAGACAGTGTGAAAGCTACAGGGAGCGGTTTGCTGTATAAAATGATTCGTGACGGTCAGGGAAAAACACCTGTTGACACAAATACAGTTGTCGTTCATTATCGCGGAAAATTGATCGACGGCACCGTCTTCGATGAATCGTACCAACGGGGCGAACCGACCGAGTTTAAACTCAATCAAGTCATCAAAGGATGGACAGAAGGACTCAAATTGATGAAAGAAGGGTCGAAGTGTGAATTGTATATTCCGGCAAAATTGGCGTACGGGGACAGAGGTGCAGGCGGATTGATCCCTCCCGGTGCGGCACTTGTATTTGAGGTAGAATTGATCCAGGTGAAGTAGCTCCGGAACGAACACACTATGAAATATTTTTGAAGGATGAGTATGAAATTATTCTTGATGATTCTTACCGTTGCACTGAGTGCATTCGGAATTGCTCAACAGCAAAAATCGGCGACGCCTGCAAAACCAAAAATGGAAGGGAAACAACAAGGTCAGGGAAAAGAATATCTGAAAACGGTACAGGATAAACTCAGTTATGTTCTAGGATATGACGTTGGACAAAAGATGATCGGCGATATGGCATCCAAAGGGCTTGATTTGAATCCAAAGGTTTTTTTACGGGCTATCAATGATGCGTTTGAAGGGAAAAATCCAATGCTGTCGGATATAGAAGCCCGAAACACGATGATGTTGTTCGAACAGTTGATGAAAGCGACACCCGAAGAACGGAAGAAACTTCAGCAGCAAATATTCGAAAAGAAATAAATATTCATTCAGAACATCTGTCAATACTGACAAAAAAGGCGAACGTCCGTTCGCCTTTTTTATTTGTGTGCCACGTCATATGGAGTGGATTTTTATTTGCCCAAAGCATACATTTACAGACACGTCAATCCGATTTCAATCAAACTACGTAAAGATTAGTAAGTTCAACAATATGTCAACTATTCATCAATCATTTATGGAGGTAGTATGAAGTCCGTTTTGCGTGTTCTAGGTTTACTGCTGGGATTTTCAGCATCTCTTATCTCGCAGGAAATATTCTTTCGCATAGCACTTGACAGTACTGCGACAGGAGGAAATTCACCCGGGAGGGGGACAGGATTTGCCATCCTCAGCAATGATAAGAAAAGTCTGCGTTACGATATTACTGTCAATAAACTGAACGGGAATATCACCGCCGCACATTTCCATTATGCACCTGTGGGTGTAGTTCACCCGATTACATTTACCGGAAAGACTGCGACAGGAACATGGAACGATATTCCCGATTCACTTGTGGATGCGTTGTTCATGGAACAGGAAATATACGTTAACGTTCACACCTCAACCGCAGGCGGCGGAGAAATACGGGGAACACCCCAAGCAGCACAGTTCGGATTCCCGATGGTCATTGATGGTGCATCTGCCGGAAAAACTTCTCCCGGACGTGGGACAGGATACGTTACTTTTGAAAACAACAGCACACTGGGAGCAGTCACCGAAATTCATTACCGCGCAACGTACGCCGGTCTGCAGGGGAATATCACAGCAGCACATTTCCACTCTTTCAACGGCGGCGGCGTCTTTCATCCTGTAACATTTGTTGACAGCACGCTCGATGAGATGTGGACAACGAATATTCCCGATAGCGCTATCTTATTGTTTGCAAAACGGCAGGCATACTTGAACATACACACCTCAAAAGAAGCAGGCGGCGAAATTCGTGGCAATCCTTCCTTTGTGGGTGAGATTCCTCTCTTTGGAATTCTTGATGGTGCCCAAGCAGGTACTGCATCAACCGGAAAAGGGACGTCATGGGCTGTGTTGCGTCCTGATCTTTCGGTGATGTATAATGCCACATACGCGAAATTGGTCGGAACATTTTCCGCTGCGCATTTCCATACATCGGATGGCGGGGGCGTCATTCATCCTGTTAGCTTCAGCAGCAACCATACATCGGGTACCTGGTCGAATCTCAGCGACAAGAATCTTCAAGACTTGTTAAAGGGAAGAGTATATCTTAATGTACACTCGTCAACAAATGCAGGTGGTGAGATCCGTGCTACTATGAACGTACGGGGAGGATTCACAGCACAATTGGATAACATTCAGGCATCGACGTCATCGACGGCGAAAGGAACAGCTTGGATGTATTTTACCGACAGTGACAGTTTGCAATATCATGCAACTTTTGCAGGATTAAACGGAACATTCTCCGCTGCTCATTTTCACACAGCAGTTACCGGCGGCGTGATCCATCCGTTGACATTTACGGACAGCACAACAAGCGGGGGGTGGGATCCGGGAAATTATTGGCTCGATTTGATCCGAGGAAAGGTGTATATCAATGTGCATTCATCGATTGCAGCCGGCGGAGAAATTCGCGGCAACTTCGGTCTTGGTTCAGGGGTCGCCACGACTGTCAGGGAAATTTTCAGCAGTACGCCGAAGAATTTTTCATTAGACCAAAATTATCCCAATCCGTTCAACCCATCGACGACGATCCGTTTTTCCGTACCGACGGCAGGGTTGACGACGTTGAAAGTGTACGATCTTTTGGGAAAAGAAGTCGCAACGCTGATTAACGGGGAACAAAAGATCGGCTCATTTGAAGTGAAGTTCGACGCATCAAGATTATCATCAGGATTGTACTTCTACCAATTGCGATCGGGAAGTTTTATCCAGTCGAAGAAAATGATGCTTATAAAGTAAGATTCATTGGAAAGCACTCAAAGGGTGTTCTTCATACGGGGCACCCTTTACTTTTTTAAAATGAATATTTTGCTCTTATAAAAACAGTTTGTCCGTATCCGCCATATTCTGTCAATGCATCACCGGAAAAGATCAATCCAAACAATGTTACGTCGAAATTTTCAAGAGCGGACCACGATACAGAGGGAACAAGTGCAGAGGATGCATCATTCAGATTGTAAATAATAAATCCGGAGAGTCGAACGAGAGGATGGACATCGAATGATAGTTCTTGAAAGAGTGACCATCGGGCAGGAGAAAGTAATCCCAGTGAGAGGGATGCAGGAAGAAACGCTGCGGCGTTTCTTGTGACGCCTTGATCGCTAAATAATATTTCAGTGTGAAGATATGTGTTGTTGGCGAATGTGTAATCGGCAGAAAGAACAGCGCTTGTTGACCAAGTAGCATTCAAACTTGGAAATAATATTTTCGTTTCGTCTCCGATTCTCCGTATTGCCGCTTCACCGCGAAACCCGGCTCCAGCAATATCGCCAGCCCACTCCGCACCGAAAAACGGATTCTCTCCGTGCGCTCCGCCGAGAATGTGGAAATCGTAGTTCCATTGATTCAAAAGAATTTTCCCGGCAATAACGCTCCTTGATTTTGTTTTTCCCGGCTTCAGTGCAATCTCAACTTTTGAAACTTCACTCATAAAATACTGTCCACGAATTGCATCAACACCGGGGCGTTCTTCATAATCAAAATCCAAAATGGAAAGAGGATTGAATAAATCGGTCGGATTCCACGCCAATGCTGTTCCCCACGCAACACGCTGCCTGCCGAGCGTGAACTGAAATTTTTCGTACGTAGCATCAACATAAAAGCGGTCAAGTTCGGAATGTGCAACGGAGGAATGCGTATTCCACCAGACAATATCGGCATTTCCAAAGTCGTGGTCGGATTGAATAGTCGAGAGGAAGTTCGGAGTTTTTTCCACACTTCCTCCAAAGAAAACTCTGTTTCTCAGTTCCGCTGTTGCGGTGATTTCTTCCGAGAAGAAAAATTTGCTGTTCAAGCGGGAATGAATGATATGATCGTCCACTCTTCCGAAAGCGGGATTATCAGCGTTGCTGTAAAGATATTTTGCGTAGCCGCCGAATTGGTACGATTCGGATTGGGCAAAAAGAAGAAATGGAAAGAGAAGAATGAGAGAGAGCTTTTTCATTTTTTAAACACATAGGCACAGAGAACACATAGATTTCTTTTTCTTCTTCGACAGTTTAACTGTCGAAGAAGAACCTGTCCGAGAGTTCAACTCTCGGACAACATAAGATTCAAGAAATCTTGTCGCTTGTAACCTCTCCATCTTCCAGCGTTATTACACGCCGTGCGCGGCGGATTACTTTGGAATCGTGAGTGGAGAAAACAAAAGTGATTCCGTGTTCCTTATTTAAATCCTGCATCAAATCGAGAAGCGATTCGGCGGTGTGTGAATCGAGATTCGCCGTCGGCTCATCGGCAAGAACGTACGCAGGATGCGAAGCAAGTGCACGTGCAACGGCGACTCTCTGCTGCTGCCCGCCGGAGAGTTCGGCGGGCTTCCTGTCTGCTTGGTCTTCAAGGCCGACTTGCTTCAATAATTCTATTGCCCGCTGGTTTCGTTCTTTCTTTCCGACTTGCTGCAGGAACAGAACGAACTCGACATTTTCCAGCGCCGTCAGCACGGGAATAAGATTGTATGCCTGAAAAACAAACCCGATATTGTGAAGACGGAAATCAATCAGTTTTCCTTCATTCATCACCGTTATATCTTGTCCGTTCAGAAGAACTTTCCCATCGCTCACTTTATCAAGTCCACCGATAACATTAAGGAGTGTAGTTTTCCCGGAGCCGGAGGGACCAACGATGGCGGTAAATTCTTTTTCTTCGATTTTGAATGTAATATCCTTCAGCGCCTGCACAGCCACTGAGGTTGTATTGTAAATTTTGTTGACCTTTTGAATTTCAATAAGAGCCATTTTTTTTCTCGTAAGTAAGATAATTTGTTTGCAACAGGTTTCAAGTTTACAGTTTCAGGTTTCCTATTTGTGTTTTTACCTGAAACATGAAGCATGAAACTTGAAACGTTTTTCATCAAATCGTTCTTATCGCTTCCACCGGTTTCAACCGTACCGCTTTTATTGCGGGATAGAGTGCGGCGATAATGGAGGTTATTATCATCATGATTGTTAAATTTCTATAGACGACCGAAGGAAGATACGGATAGAGCATCGTCGGTATTCCGAACGCCGACAATCCGGTCGAGAGAACGGAAAGGTCGATGCCATTCACGTTAAAATATGTTGTAAGCCCCCAGCCGAACGCAACGCCGATGATTCCTCCGGTGAACGAAAGGAAAAATGATTCCAGGATAATCATTAAGAATAATCTCCGCCGGTACATTCCGACGGCAAGCAGTACTCCGAAATCACGGACACGGTCGAGCACGGACATCAATAACGTATTTGTCAATCCAAAAAGGAGCGCGAATAGAATAATTCCGAGAAAAATAACATTGACGATGTCCGATGAATCTGCAGTCAGTTTTATTTCCGGAGCGATTTCTTTCCATGTCTCGACAAGTATACCGTTGTGTATTTTCTTCTGCAACTCACTTTTGGTCTGTTCAAGAATTTTTGAATCTTTCGTGCGGAGAACAATTTGATGCACCGGCGCTTCGGTTCCTAGCAGCGCCGTCAAATCTTGCTGCGGGACGAAAACATTCGTCTGATCAAACAATGTTGCGTTTGTTTGGAACATTCCCGATATGCGGAATGCCGCATATACAATATTCCCTTCCAATCCCGAAAAACTTAAAACAATTCGTGAGCGCAATTTAAGTTTCAATTTCTCGGCAAGTTTCTTTCCGATGATAATTGAATTCGCTTTCTGCGATGAGTCAAGATATGTTCCCTCAATAATGCTTTGTGAAACAGAAGTAACCTGTTTTTCATCTTCCGGTTTAATTCCGAAAATCATCACGCCGGTCGCTGTGGTAGCGGACGAAGCCATCCCTTCAATCAACGAATGCCTTGCAACCGATTGCACATCGGGATGGGAGCGAAGAAGGCTCACAATCGAATCCGGCACAGGAATGAACTGGCTAATCAATTGGTCCTTCTTGTATTCGGCTGTGTGAATTTGCATACTTCCCAATTCACGGTTAATTGCGGAAGAGACAATCGAGTCGTACATCCCGCTCATCATTCCAATAACAAACAAACCGGAAGTTACACCGATGACCGTTGCCGCAAGAATAATGAGCGAGCGCTTTTTGTTGCGCCAGATATTTTTCCAAGCAAGAATGACCATCATCATTTTACACCTCCCCGGGACGTGGACGAAGAGTTTTTGTCTTTTTCACTTTTGGACAAAAAAGAAAATATCGACCACTTTCCTTTACGCCGCATATGTGTTCCCGTCCACGTTCCTCGCCCCTGCAACGCCGAGACGGGCTGAATTTTTCTGATGAAGAAAAGCGGATACAGCGACGCCGCCAGGGCGACAATGAACACCGCAACCGACTGCGACGTGAAAACAGAAACTTCAACACTAAACGGAATAATCGGATCGAAGCCGTACACCAGCATTGCTTTTGCCGCATCGCCCGTGAGCGGAATAGGATTGAGATAAAGATAATAGACGAGCGGAAATGCGACGAGCGTTCCTGCCACGGCGCCGATGAGTGAAACCAGCAGCGCTTCGATTGTCGTCACTAAAAGCAATCGTGCCCGCTTCATGCCGAGCGAGATGAGCAAACCGAATTCCCGTGTTCGCTCTATCGTCATCATCATCACCGTGCCGAAAATGCCGAAACCGATGATGAGATATAAAATGAACATGATAATTATTTCGCTGGCAACATCCGCTTGAATCATCTGCACAAGTTCGGGAGACATTTCTTCCCAACTCATAACAATGAGATTCGTACCTATTGTTGTTGAAAGATTCGCTTGAATTGCAGGCATATTTTTTTCATTATCAATCATCACCGCAATGCAGGTAACTCTGTTGTATGTGTTGAACAGCGATTGCGATTTGGCAAGCGAAAGATACACAGAAGCGTTGTTCATTTTAGGAATGGGGAAGCGCAGAATTCCTTCGACTGGAAGTTGCGCCGCCGCCGTAACTCCCTGGTATCCCTGGCCGTACAAAATTACGGAATCTCCCACGCCGACACGCAAACGCTCTGCAAGCCCTTCGGAAATCAAAATCCCCTGCGATGAGTCCGTGAGATAAATTCCTTTCACAAGTTTCTTGCGCAAGCCGGACATTGCATGTTCGGATTCCGGGTCAATGCCTGTAACAGGCGAGATTCTGGTTTCGAGTTCATGCGAAACGAGAGCAACGGATTCGATGCGGGGATTGATCGTGGTGATGCGCGGAATTTGCATCAGCATCGCCGACAGTGATTCCGACTGCTCAAAACTGTAATCAAACGAGCGCTCGTCCCAGTACCCTTTTCCCTGGATTTGAAGATAGCCGGTGTACATTGATACACTCGATTTTATCATGTAATCGTGCTGCCCGTATTGTGTAGAGCGGAATGCCGTTGCAAAGAATACCGCAAAGAGCACCGACGACGTTGCGAGCAGCGTTCGTTTTTTATTGCGCCAGAGATTGCGCCAGGCGAATGTTAAATAGTATTTCATTTTTGTTTGCGAAAAAATTTCCTTTTCAGAAAGCACCAAAAGACAAATTCCAAATTACAAATAAATTCCAATGGACAAAAAACAACAATCCCTTTAACAAGTTATAAAAATTGAGAATTGAGATTTAGAATTTATTTGATATTTGGTGCTTGTTATTTGGAATTTCATCTTACCCTTCCCATATTTTGTATCGAAAAAAACTCCGGGGTGATGTTCACATCGAAATCCAACTCCTTCGTTTCAAAACTTGTTTTGTTGCCCGGCTTGTTATGCGGAATCATTTCGGAATAGGAAGGGAGCAGATGTCCGTCAAAATTTTTCGGCTTGCTCCCGAGCATCGTGCGGACAAGAATGCCGTCTTCATCATAGAATTCCTCTTTCAACTGCATGAATCCTTTTTTGGAGATCCACGTGATGATTTTTCCCCAGACAACTCCCGCGTCGGGATTTGGAATCAATTCAACCTTATAGCAGTCGTATCCCTCGATTGTTTCTTCACCAAGAAGTTTATGAGAATAATCTTCAATAACGGATGACTGCCTCACCAAATCGTCATTTGTAAAATCGGAACCCATCCACGAAGCGAGCATCATTGACGGCGGAATCTTGATTGTCTTTTGGACCGAAGGAAGCCAGTTCCATACTTCATTTTTTCTTTTCAAAGTGACCGAGCCTTTGTCTCGTGCAGGCTCCGTGACGTACACAATGGAATAATCGGGCTCGATAGACCACGCCTTCATCGAGACCGTTCTGCTCCATGTCGGCTTGGTGATCGTCATTGTGACAATAGAATACGTTTTCTTGCCGTACATCAGGTCGATCGCCTTCTGCAGGATTTCTTTTGCGTCTTGGGAAAACGCCGGGGTTGTAACGGAAACAAGGAAGCACATGATGATTGAACGTCGCATGACTCTACCATTCCGTAATAGTGAATTGAAGAAACTGTCATCAGTGTATCAACAATTTTCCCCAACATCAAGAATAACAGCCTCCTGACACAAAAAATTCTTATATTTATTACAATATTTTGAAAGGTTGTTATGTCCACAAAAGCAGTACTCATCACCGGCGCCAACGGCGAGATCGGGCACGGTTTGATCACGCGGCTCACCGACGAAAATCCGAATGTTCGCATCGTTTCAATCGATGTGCATCCAATGGACAAGGAGTTACGCAAGCGATGTCACGAAACGATCATCGGCGACATACTTGATGCGGGACTAATCGACCGGCTTGCCGCTTTCTATGATTTTGATACGATCTATCACCTCGCGGCAATCCTTTCGACAAAAGCGGAGCGCGAACCGGTGCTCGGTCATCGCGTCAATGTCGACGGTACATTGGGATTGCTCGAACTTGCAGCGCGGCAGGCGAGAGCAACAGGGGAGAATGTGAAATTCCTTTTCCCGAGCTCCATTGCGGCATACGGACTGCCCGATGTTGCAACAAAAATGAAAATGGGAAAAGTGAAAGAGAACGAATGGGTGGATGCCCGCACGATGTACGGCATCAACAAAAAATATTGCGAGGATCTCGGTCGTTATTACAACTGGTACTACCGGCAGATCGATCCGCAGCCGACCTCCGCACATGAAAGTGTACGACTGTTTCGTTCCGGAGAACGCAACGCTTCCATTCATGGTGATGCCTGACGCGATCAACGCGCTGCTGAAACTCGAAGCGACCCCTGCAAAGAACCTGACGCAGGTGGTCTACAACATCGGCGCATTCAGCGTCTCCGCGAAAGATTTTTACGATGTCATCAAGAAGGCATTTCCCCACGCGCAGGTAAATTTTAAGCCAGATTCACTTCGACAGAAGATCGTCGATAGCTGGCCCTCCGACGTTGATGATTCGCTTGCACGAAAGGAATGGGGCTGGAAACCGGAATATGATTTCAAACGGGCGTTCGAAGAATATTTAATTCCGGCAGTGAAACAGCGGTACAAGACTTGATCACGGTACATAAAAAAGGTCAGCCCTCCGGCTGACCTTTTTTGTTGTTGGCAGTGGTGAGTTTATAACTTTGCCCGCAGATTGATCGTACCGACATTCGTCGCTTGACCGGATACGACCGATACATTGGTCAACGTCGTATCATAGTACGCTACACTTGCAGACAAGATCATGAGATTATACGTTTCCGGTTTCACATACACGATCTTGAACGAATTGTTCGAACCGGTAATCGTCGACAGTGTGTCTCCGCCGCCGATCGCCATTACGGATGCTTTTGTGTTGATACTTCCTTCGATCGAGCCGGTAGATGATGTCGTCAGCACTTTGATGACCGGTTTCAGGATCATTCCTGTTCCTGTCGTTACAAGCGACCGCGTCGCGTCGAAATCGAGCACGAGTTTGTACGTAACGTTTGCCCGGATCGTTGCATTGATGTTCAGTTTGATCTCGCTGCTGGGCACTTTCAGTGCAATCTTGACCCCGCCGGCGTAGACATAGCACGAATCACCAAGTACAAGCCGCATTTGCGTGTATGTTCCCGCCGCAAGTTCGGCGTCGCCGATGACCGCTTCCACACCGTTCACGAGTGAGAGAAGGTCGTACGTTTTGGCTTCGCTGTTCAGTGTGATCCAGGCATCCGCCGATGCGGAATTTGAAGCATGGATCTCAACGCGCTGCACCGAGATAATGATGGAATCGTACGCCGATGCCGGCGCATCCACCATCGTCACCTGCATTCGTCCGGAGCCTTCATTGGATGCGGGATTGTCGTCGCTCTTACATCCTATCATCGCCACCACTGCGAGTGAAGCGAGAACGAGAATCTTTCTCATTGTGAATCCTTTCAATTGTTATAGAATATGCCCACTCTTTAGCGGACGCTCACATATAAGAACATACATTCGCACATAGAAAGTTGTGACAGCGTTCAAAAAAATCGGTCACCCGGTATGCAAAGTTTGCGCGACATCCCTTTTTTGATTCATAAATGTGAGAAAAAATTTCCCATTGCTTTTGCAGCAATATTTTCCGTTCATTTTCCATGCGAATAATATTTTCACTTCTCCTGTGCGGATCGACGATCGTTGCGCAAACGGACCCTATACAGTCAACATTGATCTTTCTGTCGGATACGCAGACGCCGATGTGGGCGGAAAAATTATATCTCAGTTCCAACGACAACGAGGCAGCGACACAGAATATTTTTTCCTCCATTCTTAAGGAGAACAATCTCGCCGCCGTTATTCATGCCGGCGATATTACGGGACACGGATGGCTGCGCAGTTCATGGAAACCGATATTGCCGTTCATCGATTCGTTGAAGTCGCGCACGATCCCTTTTCTTGCCGCCAAAGGGAATCACGATTATTATTTTATTTCTTCCTGGGCAATGGATCGTTTCGAAGAATACATCCCGAACGGGAAAAGCGATTATTCGATTCAACGGTTTGGAAATGGTGCGGTCGTGATCCTGAATTCGAATGCGGACAAATTAGACGATGACATTCTGGCGAACCAACGACAGTGGTACGATTCTACGCTCAGCCAATGCGACAGCGATACATCCGTCCAATGGGTGATCACCGTTGCACACCATTCGCCATTTACCAACAGCGATATGGTGACGGGATCAGAGTTTATCCGCGGGGAATATCTCGCGGCGTTTTACAAGTCCGTGAAGTCCAAAGTGTGGATCGGCGGCCACGCACATCGATTTGAGCACTTCCGCAAGAACGAAAAAGATTTTCTGGTGATCGGCGGCGGGGGAGGATTGCATCACGGCAAACGGACAGAGAATCCGTACGATGATCTGCACAAGAACGACGGGAGATTCTTCCATTATCTTCGCTGCACTGTTCTTTCCGATTCTCTGTCATTTGAAGTGGTCGATATCCCTCCCGATTCGCCGGAGAGCAAAATCGGATACCGCTTTTCCATTCCGCTCCCTTGATATTTTGAAACCCTCCTTTCGCAAATCAAGTCTAACATAGAAAAAGATTCAATTCATCATTGGAGGAGTGCGTCGTGAAACAGTATCTTCACTTCATTTGTATCGTTCTGATTTCCAATGTCTTATCCTCATGCGACGGGCAAAAAGCCGATCCCGATTTTTCCCCGGCTGTTCAACGCCCATCTGTTACAAAAGGAGAGGTGAAAATCCTTTTCGATGAAGCGCACAATAACATTCACACTACGGATGGAACATATCGTCCGTTTGTTGAACTTCTTGAGAATGACGGATATAGAATCGATAAGAATAAGGACCCGTTTTCCGGCGAGTCATTGCAAGGTTATTACATTCTTGTCATCTCCAATCCGAAAGGGAAGGAACGGAAATACGATCCCGCTTTTACGGAAGAGGAATGTTCGGCGGTGGAAGAATGGGTGCGCAGCGGCGGGAATCTGTTGTTGATCGCCGATCATCATCCGATCGGTTCGGCAGCGGAGATCCTCGGCAAGCGATTCGGTGTTTCGATGAGCAAAGGATTCACAAACGACTCGGTCTATTTCGATTCGTCATCATTCACTCACAGTCAAGTAAACGGCAAATCACAATTGGTCTTCTCGCGAGCGAACGGACTGCTTCTCGATCATCCGATCACGCTTGGACGCGATTCAACTGAACGAATCGAGCGCATCATCACATTCACCGGACAATCATTAAGCGGACCGGAAGGGAGCGCAGGGTTTTTGAAACTCTCTTCAACTGCAACGGATGTCATTCCCGATTCGATCTGGGAGGAACCCGATATGATCTTCTTTACCAACACATTCACCCGATTTGCAGATCCCGTTTCTGCGGCGGGACGATATCAAGGTATTGCGCTGGAGTTCGGTAAAGGGCGGGTTGTTGTCATGGGTGAAGCGGCAATGCTCACCGCACAGGTGGCGGGGGAAGAAAAATTCGGAATGCAGGTGACGGGGATCGACAACAAACAACTTGCTCTGAATATCGTCCATTGGCTTTCGCGACTTCTGTAGAATCAATTTACTTCTCGGGTTGAATGTCGTATCTTGTACTCAGGTGATACATGAAAAAGGAACACACGATATGCCCGAAAATATTTCAATTGAATTGCGATGCAGCAAGACCAGCGACGGGAAGTATACAGCCCATACGTTTGCAAACGGTAAACAGGTAAAAGATCCCGAACTTTCTGTGAACCGCAGCGACGAGTACGCGGTCGTGCTGCTCTACCGGCGCGTAAAGAAGAAATATCCCAAAGTTGAAATCGCGGTAAAGGGATTGGACAAGCACGCGATGGATGAAATTGCCCGCTCGCAAGCGTAATACGCCTTCACGCCCCCATCCGACCGTAAAATTTATTATTGGTTACAAGGAGGGTTGTAGTTTCCTACCAGGTCTGATTCGATCTTGAGGCGGGTTTTTCTATCAGTTTCCAATCGGATGCAAATGCAATTTGCCTTGTAGCGTTTGATGTACTGATTATCGGGTCTGTCGAATTGCTTGGCAAGGTTGTCGGTCTCTCCGACGAAGATATGATCGTGCGATACTTTGTTCATCTCGTCTGTTACGCGGCGCGTTATAAAGAATACCCCCGCCTCTTCCTTGAACAATGTCGTCATCGGATGGACTGCGAAACTGTATTTTTTTCCCGACTCGCCTGTGAATGTAATATTTGACATGAGACAACCCTTCTTTCGATTAAAATAAAATAACTCCAACTGCGTTCGAATACCAAAAATCTTTTATGCTATATTCCGCCGCTGCCGTTTCAGTTGACGGAATCCAACCAGCTGCTGCCCTTCTTCATCCCATAACCGGAGAAACAGGAACCGGAGACTGGAAAAGAACGTAACGGGTTTTACCGCTTGAAAGAGCGGTACCTCTTTTTGAACTTTATTCAGCGAATAATTCGGGATGCGCGGACTTAAATGATGAATATGGTGAAACCCGATGTTGCCACTGAAGAACTGAAGAACCTTCGGAAGTTTGTAGAATGAACTTCCTTTCAATGCCGACTCGAGAAAATCCCACTCTTCATGATGTGTCCAGTATGTCTCATCGAACTGATGCTGCACATAGAAAAGCCAGATGCCGAACATCCCTGCGATCCATATTGTCGGAAGGAATACTGCTACTAATGTGGTGAATCCTATCGCATACCCGATTGCAGCGATGATCATGACAAGAGCGATCGTTGTCAAATGAACGCTCATTTTTTCCCTGCGCCCGGAATGTGTTGACGGAAACCGGTGTGAAATGAAGAACATCACCAACGGACCGAAGAGGAGCATCCCGAAAGGATTCCGATAAACACGGTAGGTCAATTTTTTATGCCATGGCAGCGCCAGATATTCTTTTACCGTCAACATCCACACATCGCCCGTGCCGCGGTTATCGAGATCGCTCCCCGTTGCGTGATGGATGGAATGATTGTGTCGCCATTCATGATACGGAGTCAGCGTAAAAAGCCCGCTGAACATTCCGACAAGGTCGTTTGCACGCTGCGATTTGAAGAACGAACCGTGCGTGCAATCATGAAAGATGATGAATGTCCGCACCTGAAATCCTGCCGCCGGGATCGCGAGTGCCAGCGTGATCCAGTATGAATAGTCCATACTGACGTACATGAGATATAAAAGAATGAAGTACGGTCCGAACGAATTGACGATCTGCCAAATGCTTTGACCGAGATGGGATTTTTGATATTTGGCGATCATTGTGCGCCATGAATCCCGTCCGGTTCCCGAAGAAAGTTCCTGCCCCATGAAAAATACCTTTCTGGTGATTGTACAATGTAAAAGCACTATACGAAGCGATTGGAATGTGTTCGGAGGGCGGCGATCGGCTTTGTATAGATCAATATAGCGAAAATATTCCAGAGTCACAATGCGGGGAGAGGAATGAGAGGAACAGGATACTTCCCGTCATTTTCAGGTCTTTAAATGGAAGATGTCCGACATCTTGTGAATAGAAATTGATGAAATTTCAAATTCTTCTTGGTATATGACGACGATGTCGGACATCTGAGCGAGTTTTTCAGATGTCTCTGGAATTTAGTCTGCCTATCAACAGGAGTGGTGGAAAAGAACGCACCCGAATCGTACCGACTTCGGATGCGTGATGAGGAGGATGAGATGTATGTTAGAGAGAGTTGTTGCTGAACAATTTTTTATTCAATTGAGCCGATGCTGTGCGGAAGAAATTCTCTTCATTTGCGGTTATCACATCCTGCGCTTGCGAGTACCATTCGGGTTCCAAGCAGATGCTTGATACGATGTATGCTTTGTAGCGCGTCGTTCCCGAAGGATGTTCGACGGAGATCTGGTCGATCGCGCGCAACAGATCCGAAACATCCGTTGCGGGATACTGCATCTTCATCTGTGCCGTCAGACGCAGTGCGGATTCTATGACGCCTGTATTCCCTGATTTCAATCCGTTCATCAGATTCTTCTTCGCAAACTCGATCTTTTTTTCCGCTGTTGCGAATCTTTTTGCCGGCTCTCCTGCCGTTCCGTACTGCACTGCTATCATCATTACTATGACCGCTATTGCTGTTCTTGTTTTCATGACATCCTCTGTTGATATTGTGTGATTGAATTTTGTTTTCATCTCTGTTGTTACGTGAACAAATTTACGGGAGCGGTGTGTGAAAGATGTCGTTGTTGCGTGTGGAGTTGTAAAAAGATGTCACAGAGCTGTTTACGTGGAACGATTTATTTGTCGGCAGAAGTCCTGTGAACGGACATTTCTCTCTCAGGGACAAGAAAAAGATCAGCCATATCTTGTGTTGAATGTTGTCTTTTTTGCCAAATTCGGGAAATGAATTGTAATAATGATAGTGCATCGATTGTCGAGCTTTCAAATCAATCCATTTTGAGCATGTTTAATCTGGTATAGCAATTGCGGAGAGGTTAGTATGTAATATCTTGTTCAGGGGAGACTGAATCGTTGAAGTACTGTGTCTTCAAGACAGTTATCCCCGGAAAAACATGTTTTAAATTTGCAGAAAGGGATAAGACACATGGCGATAATTTCTGTCGTGAAGATCAGGAAGTGTTTCTACGGTTTACTCCTGGCAGCATTCATGCACCACAGCGCATTCGGTCAGCGACTTCCACTGATTGAACAAATGAGTGCGCTTGATTCCATTCTCAATGTTCCCATCAATTCCGCATCGCGGTACTGGCAAACTGCAGGCGATGCGCCCGCATCGGTCAGTATTATTACCGCTGAGGAGATTGAACGGAACGGATATGAAACCCTCGGCGACGCCCTCCAATTCATCCGCGGTGTATACATAAGCAACGACAGGAACTATACCTATGTCGGTGTCCGCGGCTTCAGCAGACCTACCGATTACAATGACAGGATCGTTGTGCTTCTTAACGGACACCGATTGAACGAAAATGTTTACGGTTCCTGCTATGTCGGAAATGAATTGGGATTGAATCTTGATGCTGTCGAGCAGATTGAAATCGTCAGAGGACCGGGTTCATCGTTGTACGGGACAGGCGCCATGCTTGCCGTCATCAACATCATTACAAAAAAAGAGATCAATTCTGACCGCCTTCGAGTGAAGGCAGAAGCCGGGAGTTTTGGAAAACTCAGAGGCACACTGTTGTACAGTGAAAGTTTTGACAGCGATCTTGACGTCAATATTTCCGGTGTGTGGGGAGATATGAAAGGACAGCACCTCTACTATGCGGAATACGATGCACCTGAGACAAACAACGGTATCGCACGGAACCTTGATTGGGAAAAATATTACGGAATGCTTGCAACGACAACCTTTGGAGGATTTTCGGTTCAAGGATTGGTTACCTCGCGTTCGAAAGGAATTCCCACCGGTGCTTACGGCGTCGTGTTCAACGATCCCTCTGCCAAAACATTGGATGCGCTGGTAAATGCCGGCTTGACATATGAGCAAGATATTGATGAGAATAAAAATTTGACACTCCGAGGCTCGTACCTCCGTTACTTTTATGAAGGAGAGTATCCCTATGACACCGAGAATACCAAGGATCAAATAATCGGAGAGCAACTGATGCTGGGGGGACAGATGTTGTGGGATGCGAGTTCGGAATATCGCGTCGTTATGGGTTTTGAAGGTATCTACAGTCCCACGGCATCTTACTTTAATTCCGGCGCCTCAACGATCTATTTTGATAAGAATGTTTCCTCGTCTGTCATTTCATCGTACATCCATAATGAATACCAGTTCACCGATCTTCTCAAAGTGATCGCCGGAATTCGTTCAGATATCTATTCTGAATCTGGCGCATACCTGGCGCCGCGCTTTGCTGCACTCATCACGCCATGGAAGACCACAACAGTGAAAGCGCTCTACGGCGAAGCATTCCGAGTTCCCAATATTGCGGAGCTCTATTATGAAGATGCACCTTCCGGATTTAAAAAAAGTGACGGCTTACAACCCGAGCACATTGCCACACTTGAAGGGATTGTAGAACAGCGGTTGAGTGATGAATATTTCACGACGCTGTCTGTTTACAGGTATACAATGAATGATCTGATCGATACGAGGCAAGATCTTGCGGACTCTCTTTTCCATTATGAGAATATCAGTTCCGTCGTTTCAACGGGGATCAGTGTCGGAATGCAGGCGCGGTATCAATCCGGGATAGCGGCATATGCACACTACGAGTATCAACGGACCATCGATAAATCTTCTGATAAAGTCCTCACGAATTCTCCGGAGCACGTTGTGAAATGTGGAGTGGCTGTACCGGTTATTGACCGATGGATGTTATCGACATCATGGGTGTACGAAACCGGAAGAACCACCGTGTACGGTACCTCAACAGGTACTTTTCTTTTAGGAAATGTAATGATGGTATTCCGGTCAATTGTGCCGGGGTTAGACGGCAGTATGAAAGTACGGAATATTTTGGACCGTCAGTATGCGGTGCCCGGAGGCGTTGAACATGTGCAGCCGTCGATTGTTCAGGACGGTCGTTCATTCGATGTTTCAGTACAATATTCTTTTTGAACATGAAACGACAGCACACATCGGTGTTCCGATCTCTGGCATTCCGGCAGCGAATGATATATGTAAAGTTGTCGCTGATGATGTTGTGGATTCTCCCGTACAATACAGCAGCACAGGATGTTTCGGTGGACATACCGACACAGATCACGATCTTCAAAACGCTCCTGACGTTCGAGCGGACGCAGCGTACCGATTCGACCGGCGCTCTTCGTGTTGCGGTCGTTTACCAGAGCAAATTCCGAACATCACTCATCACTCGTGATGAAGTCGCGGCTCACCTCCTCAATGACAACGGCGTCCATTCACAGATCATCGATATCGATCTTGATGTGGTCGTCCCGATGGAAAAAATTTCGGGGAAATACGTCTCCGTGGTACTTGTATGTCCGCTTCGCTCATTCAGTATTCGCGCCGTTACGGATCTTAGCCGCAAACACGGCATTCTTACGATGACGGTTGTTCCGGAGTATGTATCGAAAGGTATTGCGATCGGGATTGATATAAAAGAAGCAAAACCCCAGATACTTCTCAATCGCGCTGCCGCAAAGATGGAGAATGCCGATTTCGATTCGAGGCTGTTCAAATTTGTGAAATTCATCGACACGGCGGAGTAAGTATGAGCATCATTCCGAACATTTCTATCCGCGTGAAGATCAGCATGGTCATGTTTGTGCTTGTCGCCGGCGTGTCCCTTTTCATTTATCTCTATTTCCCGCCGCGACTTCAGGAAGAAGCTACAAATGCTATTGTGGAGAAAGGGAAGAGCATCTCGTCGATGACCGCGTATGCACTGGCGCCTGCGATTGCTTTTGACGATCCGAAAGCGGTTGAAGAAGTATTCGAAGCTGCAAAACAGAATAGAGATGTATTGTATCTGGTCGTCTGCAACGATTCGGGTCGGGTGATTTCGGGATTCAACCTGGAAAAAGCGGGTGCCGTGGCATATCGGCAACAGTTGGACATCACGTCATTGCGAGGCATGGTGTACAGGACCAGCAGCAGCATAATGATCGGCAAGGGATCGATCGGCACGCTCTATCTCGGACTTTCATTGGAAGGAATGCAGCAGCGTGTTGCTGAAAGCGAGAAGACAGTTGTGGTAGTCAGCTTGTTCGTCTTTGTGTTTGGACTGATGCTCGCATTTGTCGTCAGCGCCGTGCTGACAAACCCGCTTCGTCGTGTTCTGGATGCCGTCGAACAGATCTCCGGAGGAAACGTGGAGAAGCGCGCCGAGGTCACGTCGCGCGATGAAGTCGGTGCGATGGCACGGTCGTTCAATACGATGGTCGATACACTCGTGGCGACTCAGCACCAGCTTGCCGACATGAACCGTTCGCTAGAAGAGCGTGTCGGGCGCCGTACCTCCGAGTTACAGCTGCAGATCGACGAACATGAACGGACAAAGAACACGCTGCAGCGTCGGGAAATCATCATCGACGCCGTTTCATCGATCACGGAATTGTTTCTCCACGCGGAGCGGTGGGAGGATGTCATTTCTGTTGTACTTGAAATTCTCGGCAACGCGATGCAGGTAAGCCGCGTTTATGTCTTTACCAATGAATCTACCGACAGCTCCGCCGTTCTGGCGACGCAGGTCCATGAATGGTGTGCCGAAGGGATCACGCCGGAGATCGGTAATGCGGCGATGACACAATGCAGTCTGCGAAACGTCGGACTGGAGCGATGGGAGCGTCTTCTGCTCGAAGGGAAAATGATCGGCGGCATTGTTGCAATGCTTCCCGCACAAGAGCGGGCTATCTTCGCGGCGCATGGAGTCAAATCGCTCGTCGGCGTACCGATTTTTGTCGGCAGGAAGTTATGGGGATTTCTTGGGTTCGATGAGTGCTCGTTCGAACGCGAATGGCTCCCCGCGGAAACAGAAGCACTGACGACGGCGGCAAGAAATCTCGGTGCCGCCATCGAACGCCAGAACACGATCGTCGCATTAAGCGCCTCCGAATCCCGGTACCGAAAATTTTTTGACGACGACCTGACAGCAGATTTCAATGCGTCAACCGACGGTACAATTACCGATTGCAACGCAGCGTTCGCACAGATTTTCGGCTTCCGCTCTGTTCACGATGCGATGAAGATGAATCTCTCTGTAGTATTCCCTACCGCTGCTCACATGCAGGAATTGTGGAAAACGCTGACGGATGTAAAAATCCTCACTTACTATGAAATGTCGCTCCGCCACAGTATCGATGGGCATACGGTTCACGTTGTTGCGAACCTGATCGGTCTGTTTGACGACTGGGGAACTCTGGTGCAGGTGCGCGGCTATATGTTCGACGACACTCGCCGAAAAGAACTTGAACAGCAGCTAATGCACGCGCAAAAAATGGAAAGCATCGGCACGCTCGCTGGCGGCATCGCCCACGACTTCAATAACATCCTCGCAATTATCGTCGGGCACGTGTCGCTGATGCTGAAGAGCGATCCCTCTAAGGAAATGATGGTGAAAAGTCTGCAGACGATCGAAAAATCGACTGCTCGGGGCGTGAACCTTGTTCGCCAACTGCTGGCGTTTGCGCGGAAGACCGCAACACGCATGGAGCCGGTGGATATTAACGAGATTGTCGGCGAAACGGTGAAACTCCTCGGACAGACATTTCCCAAATCGGTCACGATCATCCGCGAGCATCAGAGCCGATTGCCCCGGCTCTATGCCGATGCAACACAATTGAATCAGGTGTTGTTGAATCTGTGTGTCAACGCCCGCGACGCTATGTCGCACCTCGGCACACTCACAATCGGCACACGGATGGCTGATCCTGAACTTTTGCGACGGCGCTTTCCGAAGATCCGAGAGAATCCGTACATCGAGTTGTACGTTGCCGATACCGGTACCGGAATGTCGAAAGAAGTTAGGGATAAGATTTTTGAACCGTTCTTTACGACGAAAGAATTGGGGAAAGGGACCGGGCTCGGACTTGCGGTGGTGTTCGGCGTGGTGGAGAATCACCACGGCACGATCGATGTGGAATCCGAACCGGGAAGCGGCACGACGTTTCATATTTATTTTCCCGTGTCAAATATTCAAGTCCCCGATGAGAAACAAGCAGCCGATGAGGAGAATGAAGACCTTCAGGGAACCGGCACGATTCTGTTTGCAGAAGATGAATCTGAGATCAGGGAATTGATTGCATCGGAGATGACGAGCCGCGGTTATACGATCCATGCCGTTTCGAACGGCGATGAAGCGCTTGCATACTTTGAAAACCACGTCGCGGAGATTGACCTTGTCCTTTCGGATATGGGAATGCCGAAACTCGACGGCGAACGGTTGTTCTACCGGCTGAAAAAAATTAATCCCGGCGTGAAAATGTTCATCGCCAGCGGCTTTCTCGGTCCGGAGGTGATCAGCCGCCTGGAAATTGCAGGCATCACCGCTCTCATCGACAAGCCGTACGAAACCACACTGCTGCTGAGAAAGATTAAATCCTTTCTCCGCTGAACAGCTGTTGTGCTTCACCATCTGTCATAATTTTCTTCTTAGTCATGCCGTGAGTATATTTAACGGACGAAACTTATGGCATGGCTCACCATCTATGACCCGCGAACGATTTGAACATATCGCCCAGGAAGCATTCGACTCTCTCCCCGCTGACTTCACCGAGCGGGTAGAGAACGTGCATATCGTTGTAGAGGATTATCCTTCGGATGATGCGCTGGGAAAAGTGAAATCGGACCGCACGTCGCTGCTCGGATTATACCAGGGAATCCCCCTCACGCAGCGGGGACAATGGTACGGCATGACCGCCACTGCGCCGGACAAGATCACGCTCTACCAAAAGAACATCGAAGCGGTCTGCAAGGATGAGGAAGAGATGGAATTGAGGATCACCGAGGTGTTGTTCCACGAACTCGGGCATTACTTCGGGATGGACGAACGGCAGATACGGAGCGCGATGAAACGGTTCTTGTAAAAGCACACCACAGAGACGCAGAGGCACAGAGAAATTAATTCCCCTCCTCCTCCTCCGGAGGAGGGGATACAGGGGTGGTGGTGAGCGGAAACAACACGCATCATCCTGAGCCCGCCTGAACGACTTGTCGGGCAGGCAAGCGAGTGCTGTATGCGAGCGCGTCGAAGGATGTGCAGAACAATGATCAATAAACAATTAACAAAAAGCATTCACCGCAGAGGCGCGAAGAAAAAACGTGTCATTCCCGAATGTTTCTATCGGGAATCCAGTTCTTGCATATCCGTAATTTTCTTTCCGGGAAAACCTACCGGTCAAATTTTCTTATGAGGAACATCATCACCGGATCCCGATTTTCAAAGTACGCTGCCGACGACAGTGTGACGGGAAGATCCGGTTCGATCCATTGCCGCGTGTCTCCCGGAATATTCTCATGGTACCGGTACGAGATATTCCCCATCGCGCCGCTCCACGGCAGATTGAACATATTCCCTTCTTCGCCGACAAAGTTCGGCGATGACGCGCTCGGCTCCCCCGCAAACAACGCTTTCGTTTCCTTGTCGAGCAGTGCGATGAACACCTGTGCGGCAGAGAACGTATTGCGTCCGGTAATGACAACGATCGATGCGGCGCTGTCCGATCGCTCATATTTTTTTATCACGTCGATCAGCGGGCGGAGAAGCATCTTGTTCCCCCCGTTATTATGCCTCACATCGATGATGAACAGGCGGGGCTTCATTGCGGACAATGCGCCGTCCAGCCGTTTGCTGAATTCAGACAACGATTCGTTCTCCGCATCCTGAACCTGGTTGAACTGAAAATAGAGCAGGTTCTTCTCCGGCATCCTTTCCAGCCAGAAATTCTTTGCCACATTTGA
The DNA here is from genome assembly GCA_016182545.1 of Ignavibacteriales bacterium. GTDB lineage: Bacteria > Bacteroidota > Ignavibacteria > UBA10030 > UBA8401 > SpSt-333. The sequence continues at coordinate 3,324 of JACPGG010000028.1, read as the reverse complement.
GAGATAGAGAGGCGGCGGAGGACTGTCCGGCAATTGCGACGGGATCAATTTTGGAATGCCTCTCAACGCCGTTACGGGAACAAACGCTACCGATTGATGGACGGTCCGATTGTTCCTATCGACGAGCTCCATGCGCACATCATGTGAGGAGGGTTTCAAACCGTACATTTCATGGAGGCCTCTGAACCGCAGAAATGTAGGAGCAAACCATTTCGTTGTATATATATTATCCTGGTGAATATAGGTTTGCATATCTTTGACGATCGAATCGGCAGAGATCCCGTTCATCGTTTGCACCTTACATCCGATAAGGCTGGTGTACGGCACGTCGGCGCCGATGATGAAAACACCGTCTTCGAACACATAGAACTGTACCGGCAAATAATATGTTTGACTCCGATTCGGTACAAAGGGGAGCACGTAGGAATGACCGTCGTGCATATAGTACATCAATTTTTCCAGCTCGAGCGCCATCCGTTCATCGCTAAACCTGTCGACGGATCCTTTCAATTCCGCCGCTTTCGCGGTCAATGCGGCAGGGAGCGGTTTCGTTTTGTACACGTAATGCTGCTGTTTCATGTGCGAGAGAAGCGTATCGATATCTGCCCGCCAGCCGTTCGTACGTCCGGGATCAGACGTCGGCTGGGCAACAGCTAAGGAAGCGATCGATACGAACAATGACGCTGCAAAATGAATTTTCATATTGATGTACCTCCGGAAAGTGCATTGGGAATAGTCATTAAACAAACGTAATTCGGTCCGGTTGGTTGCGGGGAAAGGGTTCGGAGAGTGCAGCCGGGTATTTTTTTGATGATTGTCAATAGCGGGGGAGATGCTCATCGAAAAGCAATGAATAAAAACATTCACCACAGACTTGCCCGCCGGTTGTTTGGCGGGGACACAGAGGCACAGAGAAGAAAGCGGAAAAGTAGTTGAGCAGATGAGTCGTTGAGTAATTGAGTATGAAATCTAATGTCAGAATAAAGCAGTGTGCGCATAAAAAAGAACGTGTCATTCCCGCGGATTGTTAGCGGCAATCTGCCTGCGGGCGGGAAGAATGTGAGACAGCCGGCGACAGGTCTGTTTCGGGATGAACGAAGCGCAGGTGAGGAGTGTGATTAAGAGATGAATGCGAGCGATGCGTGTCAAAGAAATTACTTGGAAGGTTTCACTTTTTTGGGTGTTAGGAATAAAATCAATTCACCCCTATTTTTTCTAGCATCTCTAATTTCATTATTTCCACCGAGCGTACTAAACTTTGTGAATATTTTTCTCCTATTTACCTTAAACCATTTCCTAGAAATGTTCTGAACCTTGCGTCCGCTTAATCCATTGCTAGCACTTCCAGCAGGAAAAGTCAGTATCACTGAAGCTTTTTTCATAGCAATTTTTTCAAGTAAATTATCTAACGCTTCTCGTGATTGACCAACATTACTAAATTTTGATTGAGGTCGCTCTTTTATCGATGGGTAACGTCCAATCCCTTCAATTTCCGACTGTACCTTTCCTCGTGCGATTGTTTCAAGAACATGATAAAATCTGCTGTATTGAACTCCCGAGTAAGGCGGATCGATAAAAACCAGATCCGTTTCTTTCAATTGGCTTGCAAAGCGCTGTGCATCTAATACGATTGCTCGTCCTTTTCTCTGAGCATATTTTTTAGCTATTTGCTCTAGTTCAACTTTTAGTATTTCAATTGGGTCTTTGTTCCATGCTTCACGAATAAATTTTTTTGCTGTTCGAGTTGGTTGAAATGGTTGTGCGGTATGTCCTGGCGATGCTGCACATTTACTTGCTGTCATAATTACTACACTAAGACAAACTGTTCGTTGGGTTTTATCTGACGGTAAATATTTCAGAAGATAATCAAAAAGAAGTGATTGAGTAGGACTGAAATAGTGTCCGCCGTATGCATTCCACAGGGGACCGGCGTTGGATTTTTTTGTACACAATAATCGAAGTTCCTTTATTCGTTCTTGCGTAAGGGTTTTACCTTCTAAGGATTTTGCTTCTTGATACAGTTTTGTTTTTTGGCAGGCGGCAATTGCTTTCTTTATCCAAATTTGTTCAAGCGATGCAATATCAATTGATGAAGTTCTGTTTATGACAGAATCAGCCAGTATCTTTGAATATTTTTGCAAATCAACGGCAACAACTTGTTTGTCGGTATTTTGTGCAGCAAACCATGCTACAAAAGAAGCACCGGAGAAAAGATCGACAAATCTTCCGTACTGCGGGGCTTCTTCCTTTATCAAACTCCCGAGCCCATTTTGAAGCATGAGCCGTTTTGAGCCCATATATTTCAATTTGTTATCCCCCAGAAGAAGGCTCTTTGAAACTGAATTAAAAATTTAAATTCATCTGAAACTGAATTATTATGAGCATCCAATAGAGTAGGTGATGCAACTATAGTATCTATCGTCTCAATACTTTCCATACTATCTTTAACCGAAGTGTACAAATCCGTCAAATTTGTGGTATTTGATAAATTATTAGATATTCCAAAATTTCTCCCTAGATTATTCAACCAGAATCCGATATCATTTTTTGTGATTGTTGAATTATTTAGCAATCCATTCGCCATTGATAAAGAAAAACGCATTAAAATAAAAGTTCTACTAAGGATTCCAAATACATCGTTCAATGAATAGTACTGATTTTTTCTATAATAAGAGGGGTTGTTGTTCGAGTTAATTCTTTTTCTATATGGTCCTTGTTTTGCGTATGAAAATAGATCTAAATCGTTAGGTTCAACTCTCCTTATTATGAATTGAAATAAATGATTTGATGTTGAGATTCCAAGATTATCAAAAATATCCATCACAAATTTAGTATATACTGATGAATCTAGTTTTCTAAGTGGGGTTGTTTGTGAATGATAGAGTTTTTCAATTCCAAGCCGTAATAAATGCCTGTCTAATATGCTGAAAGCATTTGAACTATCTGGTTCAGATATTTTCCAGAGATCTTTTACAAATGAAAGAGTTGTTTGGAATGCATTATTATTAAAATCTATAGCAAAGCCTTGAGGTCTATAACTCATCTCATTACGCAGAATATGATCCCTTTCTATGTAATTTAAATCGAGACTATACTCATCAAACCAAGAAGTTGCGATTCTTTGAGAAACCGCCATAACACGATAAGGACTTGCGTCAAACCACCGTGAAAACGAAAAATTATTATAGACCAACTGCTTAAACAATGATTCACTTTTAGGTAATTTTGCCCATTCTATTATTGCTTTCGGAATGAATTTATGCGTTTGTGAACGGTCGGAAATAGGTAAAACTTGTTTGGTGTTGTTCACATAATAATGATCAT
>JACPGG010000202.1 GCA_016182545.1 Ignavibacteriales bacterium | reverse complement strand
TCCGTCGCCGTCGTCATCGCGTTTCATCATTCCACTGCGCGGTGAATGAGGATTGTTTCCTTTATAGATGTAGTAATCCCGCGCATCGGGATTTATCGACGGCACGAAATAGAGCGTTTTCTCATCGAGCAAATTTTTAATCCACTCTACCTCGTCATACAATTCCGTTACGTACCAGGCAGTATAAAGAACAACTTCGGCACCTTGAATTTCGTTTGAATGGATATTGCCGTCGACGTACATCGCTGGTTTGTCATCGGGATTTCCGGACTTTGAATTGGAAATCGTCATCGCCCACATATCTCTCCCCTCGACCGATTTTCCGATACTGTACACTTTCGCAAGATTCGGATACGCTTTCTCGATCCGTTTCATGATCTCGTATAACTGTTTCGAATCGTAGTATCTGTTCCACGCAACTTCAACTTTGGGATTATTTGGGGCACCCATCGCCTTCAACGCGCTCGCGGTGAAATCTTTTGATTGCTGAGCGAAGGAAATAACTGTGAGCACGAACGTTAGAATTATTTTTTTCATTGAGACTCCCATTTCCGGATCCCCGCTTTTGCGGGAATGACATTTTGATTTGAACGCAGGTTCAAGATCATTTCAATTGAATTTGTAGTTCCGCTTTTCCACATGTCGGGCTTTCTGCAGTCACTTTTACTTCACCTTTTCCGACAACAAGCCAACTGACAGTTTTATAGCCGCCGCTTCCTTTGATCGGTTCAAGCGTTTGCTTTGCCCGTCCGCCTGACATCGAGTTTCCTTTTCCCGCATCAAGAGTAACACGAACATTCCGCTGCCACCTGGTTTTTACTCCCATACCGCTGTTTGTCGGAAGATACCCGTCGTTCACCACATCAATAGACACGCGATAAATGTTGTCACCGACTTTTTCGATTTTCTGATTTGACAGGGAAATGGATGGTAGTTGCTGAGCTATGTACGTGGTAAAATTAGAATATGGTCTTGAGCAGGCATTCAAACTCTCAGCCGGGGGATTCGTGAATACAAACGGATTCACTCCGCCAATCTCAACTTCCTGATTCGGAAAATCCGGATGATTAAATTTTGTCCACGCTTGCGCGACATCCTTCGCACCACTCGCATCGTACCACTTCAAAGTTTTAATCTGCCAATCGTCTGATTTGTCACCACCATCTTTTTTGGGATCAGCGGATTTTTTTGTGGAATCTTTTACAGCGGTTGTATCTTTTGCTTTTTGAATTCCTCCAGCCCACCACGGACGAACAGCAAATGACCATCGCCCTGCATGATAGTATCCCCATTCACTGAATGCACCTTCACCTTTTGCAGATTTCGGCGCATCTTTCAATTTGGAAATCTCACCAAACTTCTTGCTTAAGAAACCGAAATATTCTTCGTCATCTTTTAATACAGAAGTGATATGCGGCGACTCTCCTTTTGGCGGTTCGTTCTTCCACGCAGTTGTGAGATTGTCGTTCGAAGAGAATGTGAAGATGAGTCCGATATTCGGATGATCGAAAACAAAATTAGCCAATGCTCGCGTTTCATCCTCCGAGATCTGGTGAATGCCGCTCTGCTTTCCGAAGAACTGGTAATTGAATGTGAAGTTCCTGTTGAAATCGGTCCCGCCGGCAGGGTCTTCATTCCATTCTTCATCTTTATCGTTATCAATCCCTTCGCTGAGAACGCGATACATTCCTTTCTCTCCTTTCGAAGCATCAGCTTTCTTCATCAGCCGCGCATCGTCCGGATTCACGATCCACTCGCCGCGCGGATCTTTCACGCGCATCCATGAAATGAGCCCGTCTTTGTTCAGATCCTCTACATCATCTTCATCGACCGCAGCATCGCGATCGTCATCATACGGATTGTAATTAGCCGTTCGTTCTGATGTCGGTTTTGTAAAGAATGATTCGCTCGCATCGGGATTCGCACGTGGAATAACGTAGATCGTTGTAGTCTCCAAGAGTTTTGTAATGCTGTCAACTTTACCGTATGATTGCGCAAGATGTTCAATGAACCGCAGCGCGTGTTCGCTGCCGACAATACTCGTCGCCTCAATTCCTCCGACGACAAGGATCGCCTTCCTATTTTCAGTTGCACCTTTCCCTATTGTTACAGCCCATACTTCATTCCCTTTAATTGTTTTAACGATGGATTCTACTTTGATAAGAGAGGAATTTTGTGAAGAGAGTTGTTTGAGAGTCTTGGTGAGATCGTCATACGAGTGATACTTCGAAGGGATCTGTGCAAACAGGTATCCTCCGAGAACGAAGAAAAATAATAGTGTTCTTTTCATCGAACTCCTTGTCATAATTTAGTTGATCGTTTTAATTATTTTTTTTCTTCATGCAACAAGAAGAAAAGAAAGACCACCACAGTAGCAAATATTCCCCCTGAGAAAAACGCGGCAGTTTGCCATTTATCCATCAGAATAAGCGAGCTCATGACGATTCCGGCAAAACCACCGGCAGGGATACCGACAACTGCGCTTAATAAAAAATATCCGACAGTATAGTTGATCCCCCGTTTGTAATGGAGACCTAATTTACTGCCGCAATGCGGACAATTTGTTTTCGCACGACCGATATGTTTTTGGCAATACTGGCACTTTGGACTGAGGAACTCAAGCATGTGTATTTAGAGAAATGTGTGTAGGATTTCAAGCAACAATTGTAAAAGTATTTCAAATGTAACGGTTCAATAGTTCAAAACAAAGAGGTTGCCGAAGAATACGGAACCAAGCACCAATATTGCTGCAAGAATTCAATCCTTGCACTTATCAGGTAAGATACCTACTTTTGCGTGGCATCAAACTGCAGATTTCGAACAAATGGCGTGCAGTGGTTTTTCGTTATTTATTAACCCACCATCAAGGAGGTACATATGAAAAAAGTACTTATCGGTTTTGTCGTAGTCTATATTGCCATGAGCATCATGGATTTTCTGATTCATGGCGTAATACTTGCGTCTGCATATGAGGCGACCAAAGATCTCTGGCGTCCCGATATGCAATCATTGATGTGGGTCTATTACGTTATTGGGCTGGTCGGTTCGTTCTTTTTCACGTTCATTTTCTCGAAGGGATATGAAGGAAAAGGTATTGCCGAAGGGGCGCGGTATGGATTATATATCGGAATTTGGATGAGTATCGGTATGGCGTACGGGACATACGGCATGATTGCAATCCCCTACACAATGGCGATGCAATGGTTCCTGTATGGTATTGTTGAGTACGTGATCGGTGGAATTATTCTTGCGCTGGTGTTTGGAAAGAAAGAAGCGGCAGCGACTGCCTAAATATTTAAAATTACTCATGCCATGACTTAGAGTCATGGCATGAGTGCAACTGAAATTTCATCGAACAGTTCGCTGATTGCGAACGGTTCGATACTATAACGGTATATTTCCGTGCTTCTTCTTCGGATTCTTATCTACTTTCGTTTCCAACATTTCTAATGCACGAATGATACGCGGACGCGTTTCACTCGGAATAATGACATCATCGATATATCCACGCTCGGCAGCAATGTACGGATTGGCAAACTTGTCTGTGTATTCCTGCACCTTTGCATCGAGTGCTGCCTGTTTATCATCTGCCTTCTCAATCTCTTTTTTGAAAATTATTTCAACCGCCCCTTTGGGTCCCATCACAGCAATCTCCGCAGTGGGCCATGCAAAATTGATATCGCCGCGGATATGTTTGGAGTTCATCACGTCGTACGCACCGCCGTATGCTTTGCGGGTAATGATAGTTATTTTGGGAACGGTCGCTTCACAATACGCATACAATAATTTTGCGCCGTGCTTGATGATGCCGTGCCACTCCTGATCCGTGCCGGGTAAAAATCCGGGGACATCCTCGAATGTGATGAGAGGGATATTGAATGCATCGCAGAACCGCACAAACCGCGCCGCCTTGATCGATGCTTCTATATCAAGCACGCCGGCGAGAACGGCAGGTTGGTTCGCAATAATACCTACCGACATTCCGTTCATTCTCGCAAAACCGACAACGATATTCTGCGCGTAGTCATGATGAACTTCGAGGAATTCCCTATCGTCAACGACAGCATGAATGATCTCTTTTATGTCATACGGTTTTGCAGATGAATCGGGGATGATCGTGTCAAGCCGTTCATCCTTCCGTTCGATCGGATCAGTGCATTTCATCCGCGGCGGATCGTCAATATTATTTTGAGGAAGGTACGAAAGCAGCCGTTTAATATTGTCGATACATTCGATCTCGTTCTCGCATGCAAAATGTGCAACGCCGCTTTTGGTCGCATGCGTCATTGCTCCGCCGAGATCCTCGCTTGTCACTTCCTCATGCGTTACCGTCTTCACCACATTCGGTCCGGTCACGAACATATAACTGGTGTTCTTTACCATGAAAACAAAATCGGTGATAGCCGGAGAATAGACCGCCCCGCCGGCACATGGTCCCATGATCGCGGAGATCTGCGGGATAACACCTGACGCAAGTGTATTGCGGAGAAAAATGTCGGCGTAACCGCCCAGTGACACTACACCTTCCTGAATTCTTGCACCGCCGGAATCGTTCAATCCGATGACCGGAATTCCAACTTTCATCGCCATATCCATGATCTTGCAGATCTTTTCCGCATGAGATTCGGAAAGTGAACCGCCGAAGACTGTGAAGTCCTGGCTGTACACAAATACCTCGCGTCCGTTAATCTTTCCATGTCCGGTCACCACACCATCACCGGGGATTTTTTGTTTCTCCAATCCGAAATCGGACGATCGGTGCGTGACGAGCATACCGATCTCTTCAAATGTCCCTTCGTCGATGAGCAGCTCGATCCTTTCGCGGGCTGTCAGCTTCCCTTTCTTATGCTGATCGGCAATGCGTTCTTTTCCCCCGCCGAGCAATGCCGCTTCTTTCTTGTTTTTCAATTGTTCAAGTTTGTTTTTCATTGGTATCTTCCCTAAAAGTACAACACGAATACGAAAAAGAGGATGGCGAGTATAAAAGCAAAAAGAAACGATGCCCCATATGCAGCTGTCAATAGCGAAAATTTTATGAACGTTTTCATCCATGTTTGCCCATAAACCCTTTGTAGTCCAAAATATAGATTTGCCGGCAGGAACAGAAGCAGCAGCGTTGATGCCGAAGAAAGAAATTTTATTCCGGTGAGGTCAAGCAAATTCATGCACAGAAGGATAAAAAACACAAATGAATGGATATAGAATGCGAAGACCAGATGTCTGATGTATAATATCTTCGACCTCACATAGAGCAATTTCAACAGCAATGCAAAGACAGGCAGGAGCAGAAAAATAATTTTCGGTCTGTACTCCTTCAACTTGTCAAAGAACAATTGCGGGTTCTCTTTCAGTCTCTTCAAACCGACAGCCACTTCGTGACCGAATACTTTCTCCGATTTTGCCGAATCAACAAGCGTAAATCGCAGATTCGATTGCTTGCCGTCAACAAAGGCATAAATTGTATCCTTGGAATCGGTTATATCTTTGGTATCTCCCTGGTTGGAATTTCTCCCCGCTACATACTTCGTGTCTGAATCGTCCAGTGCAATAAGAAAGAAAAAAAGAAAACTGATCGCGAAATACAGTTTGAACGGGGAGATATACTGTTTTCTTTTTCCCGAAAGGTATTCAAGCGTTAATAATCCGGGCTTCAGCAGAAGAAAGCGGATGGTTCGCATTAGTCGTTTGTCAAACGACGGGATGACTTCCATAAACTCCGATGCGAGTTCTTTAACAGGAATATCAATATCCCTATCC
>JACPGG010000027.1 GCA_016182545.1 Ignavibacteriales bacterium | reverse complement strand
GTTGTATATGAGCGAAGCAATCTCCTGAATCCAAGAAAGATTGCTTCAATAAAAATCGCATCGCAATAGCTTATAATCATTACCATGTTTTTCTGATCGGATGCGCTTCCGTATTGAAAACGACCGAATTGAGATCAAGCGTGGATGGAGGTGCGAACAACAAATAGAGATATTTCAACGTCTCGGCAAAGAAGAAACTCTCCATCATATCTTCTTTTTCTTTCGTGATGACATTTTTCAGTTCTGCGTAACCGGCATCGGTGCGGCAGTATTGTTTCAACGAGTTGAAAAATGTAACCCCCATCTGTTGGTATGTCGTATCTCCGGTGAGTACATACAGATAGTACGCAGACTCTATAATTTCAGGACGAAGCGGATACCCATTGCGACGGACTTTCTGATCGACGTAATCGTACGATTCAGGTTCGATGCCGTGTTTGTTCCACATAGCATAACTAGACAGTTGCAGCCGTTTCGCCCGCTCAATGTCTCCCGAATAGGCGAGCAGTCCCGGAAAGAACGATTCCAATCCTCCCCACGCCCGTATCGTTTTTGTTCCGGTGTTCATATCGACTCTGCCGTACCACAATTCGCCGCGCACCGTATCTGCAAGATAATTGTTGATTGCAGTGATCCCTTCATCCCACATTTTCTTGCACTCCTCATCGCCGAACAACTTCCAGCACTTGAAAAGATATTCGTAGTACGAATCGATCAATCCGCCGAGATGTGAATTTGTTGCGGTCCATTTCCCAGTGTTTACATCGATTGATTGCCCGACAAGTCCGATTGCGGAGCGGCGCTTGTATGTCTCCACGAGTGCGCGTTTCGCTTTTTCATAGTAGATCGGTTTCCCCGTTAATTTGGAGAGCGTACCGAATTCGATGAGTAACGTACCGGTTTCTGCAGGATTCGTCGTATCCCCTTCAACGACACCGGTCTTCAGGTTCACATTCACGTGCGGCAATCCTGTCTTCGATTCGAATACAGGTAAAAGCCTATTACCGAGATCTTCCGCCATTGAAAGAAATTTCTTTTCGTTTGTCATTTGATAAGCGGAGAGCAACCCGCCGAGAATGCGGATCGTGATCTCAAAATTTTTCACGGATAAATGTTTATCGAATGAGAGTGACGAAAGTAATAACAGATTTGCCTCATCCGCTTCTTTTGTCAACCCCATCAGGATCATCGTGTCAAAAGCATCGATCGGTGTCATCAGGAGCGATTCGTCGTACCAGGTGTACGGTTTCTTCGATAGCGGACGGACGCCATCTGCCCCCCATGCATACTGTTTGTACGCGTTCCATGAATGAAGGAATTCTTTTTTCACTTCATTGGCAATTGAATCGGCGCCAACAATCCGTTTCGGTTGAGATGACGCAATGGAGAAAAATATGACTATGACCGTCAACGATATTTTCATAATGTGCCTTTCAAAATATGGGGACGTTCGGAATGGATCTTCACGATCAATTCCCCGAACAGCGTATTTGCCCACGCAAACCATCCCCGCGTAAAATTCTTCGGATCGTTTTTGTGGAATGATTCATGCATGAATCCTGTTCCTGCGTGCGTCGCTTTCAGCATTGTTAGGCACGATCGGATCTCGTCGTCATCGGAACTTGTCAATGCTCGCATGGTGATGCCGAGGTGCCAGATCATATCGGTGCCGACGTGCGGACCGCCGATCCCTTCTGCGGCACTCCCTTTATAAAAATACGGATTATCATTGCTCAACAAGAACCGCCGCGTATTTTGATAGACAGGATCGCTCCCATCGCATGCGTGCAGATAGGGCATTGAAAGAAGACTCGGTACATTTGCATCATCCATAAAGAATGCGTTGCCGTACCCGTCGATCTCGTACGCGAATATCTTCCCGTACCGGAGATGATCATGCACTGCATACCTTTTCAGCACCGATTCTATTTCTTCCGCCAGTTCCCTGCTTTCTTTTGCAAGTGCAGTGTCGTTTACACCCGACGATGTTATCTCCGATAATTGCTTCAGTGAAACGACGGCAAAATAATTCGACGGAATTAAATACGGAAAAATGCACGCATCATCCGAAGGACGAAACATCGAGTGGATCAAGCCGATCTTTTTCGTCGGATTTCCATAGCCGCCGAACGGAACAGTGTCATAAGCGACATGCGTTTCTCTCTGAAATTTATACGGTCCAAGCACGTTCATGCGCTGTTGCTCACGGAACGTTTTCAACACCAATTGCATCGCCTGTCTCCATTCAGCGTCAAAGACCGACGTATCTCCCGTTGTCTTCCAATAACCATATGCGAGACGAATCGGATAGCAGAGCGAGTCGATCTCCCACTTCCGCTCATGCAGTTCCTTCTTCATCTCGGTCAGATCCTTTTCCCAGTAACTCCCCTCTTTCGCTTTGTTGAATGCATTCGCATACGGATCGATCGTAATACAGTATGATTGGCGGTGAATGACCCCCGCAATCATGCTCTGCAATTGTTTATCTTCTTTTGTCAGTGGAATATACGGCCACACCTGCGCGGAAGAATCTCGCAGCCACATGGCGTGGATGTCGCCTGTAATAACGAATGTGTCGGGCTTATTATTTCTCGTTCCTGTTTCTACTGTCGTGTCGAGCGTGTTGGGATAACAATTGCCGAAGAGCCAGCGAAGTTCATCATCGTCGATCGATCCGCTAACGTTTTGAATCGCTGCTTCAACAGCATCGCTGATGAATTTTCTTTGCTTCAAAGGGGGACGGACATTCGGGAACGTATTCAACGAAAATGACCGTTGTGAAAACGGGATCCCCGTCGCAAGAGCGGCGACGGAGAGAGAAGAATATTTGATTGCTGTGCGTCTCGTTATCATATATGGCAAAAATGTAGGTCGAAATGTTCCGATTAGCAAATTGAAATTTCATTTTCAATGAATTCTTATTAAGTTGGTGTATCCACTAATTGCACTCATAGGTTTTATTTATTCTTCGTGTCGTTAGTGGATTGTTTTTATCGAATCAGCAAATTATTCAACTATGAAACCGAAGAAAATTCTCTTTGTCTGCCTCGGCAACATTTGCCGCTCCCCCGCCGCTGAAGGAGTGATGAGAAAAAAAGCGGCAGGACTCCCGATCGAGATCGATTCCGCCGGAACAGCGGGATACCATATCGGCGAACTCCCCGATCCACGGATGCGCTCGCACGCAGCGAAACGGGGATATACGCTGAATCACCACGCACGGAAATTCGATCCCGACAGTGACTTCGAAAAATTCGACCTGATCCTAGCAATGGATGACAGCAACATGGACGACCTGCAACGAATGGATAAGAAAAAATCTTATACGCACAAACTGAAAATGATGACCGATTTCTGCACGGCGAAAAAAGTCAGCGAGGTCCCGGACCCCTATTATGATGGTCCCGAGGGATTTGAACATGTGCTGGACATCCTCGAAGATGCGAGCGACGGATTGTTGCAAACATTAAATAACAAAAAGTAGTCATCCTGGGCAAGCGAGTGCTTTTTACGAGTGCGTCGAAGGATGACGAGATCATGTTTGGATTGATGAATAAATGGATTAATGATCGATTATTTGTTCCACTAATCCAACAATCTATTTATCCAACTTCACAGATAAAAAATGAATTCCCAAATTTCTTCTTTAATACAATCTGCAGTGAAGAAAACCGCCGTTTCCCTCTCTCCTGTCGGCGGCGGATCGATCTCAACTGCTTACAAAGCAACAATGTCCGATCGTTCGTCTGTTTTCGTGAAAGTCTCGCCCCAATTTCCCGATATGTTCGTGAAAGAGGCGAATGGACTGCAGGAGTTGGAGAAGGCGAAATCAATCCGTATTCCCAGCGTGCTGTTCGTAGATCAGGAAATATTAATTCTCGAATTCCTTCCGTCAACATCGCCGGCAAACAGGAACAAGTTCTTCGAACAATTCGGACGACAATTTGCGCAGCTCCATCGATTTACAAATACATCGTTCGGTTTTTATGAGGACAACTATATCGGTGCGACGCCGCAGAAAAATAATCCGCAATCACCATCATGGCGGGAATTCTTTTGGACAAACAGATTACTGTTCCAATTCCGCCTTGCAGAGAAGAACAAGTATGCTGATACTTCTCTGAGGAAATTATTTTCGGATCTCGAGAAAGCGATCGATACAATCATTCCTTCAGACGGTGAGCCGCCGGCGATGCTGCACGGCGATCTGTGGGGAGGAAATTATCTCTGCGCGGAGAACGATACCCCTGTCATCATTGATCCAGCCGTCTATTATGGACACCGCGAAGCGGATCTCAGCATGACGCTGTTGTTCGGAGGATTCAGCGATTCATTTTATGCTGCCTACAACGAAACATATCCTCTGCAAGAAGGTTGGGAGCAAAGAATGGAAGTGTACAAACTCTATCACCTCTTCAATCATTTGAATCTGTTCGGCGAAGGGTACTACGGACGGGTGGCGGAAACCATGAGAAGGCTGGTGGGATAAATATTTATTTCCATAAAGGACTCTCTTCCCAACGTTCCGGAAATCCCATTGAACGGCGTAAGATTTCTTTATTTTCATCCAAAAGGAGTATCAACCGTTCAGACCATTTGCTTGTCGGAGCGGCATAACGCAAAAGGTACCTAAGAATTGTTACGATGACAAAAACTCGTTCTTGTGGCACGGCAACGGGTATATACCATTCCGGATTTTTTCTTTCTTTTGGAAGCAACGGTTTGTATCCAAGCTCTCGGTTCCACAATCGTCCGTGGTGCGCGCAGATATTTCGTACAGCATTCAAAGAACGGAGCCACGATTCAAGAACGTTAAAATGCACGCCGTATGGTTCCGCAACTTGCTTTCTTATTTCTTTGTCAACACCGCGATAAAAAGTAAGCGTCTTGCCAAAACTCATTACTTCAACGAGCATCCAAACAGGAAGCGAAACGTGGTTGTTGCCATATTTACTAAAAAACCGCTCGATGAATTCTTCATTGCTGCGATTTACTTCATCGGTGAGTTCATTCAACCACCGATCATATGATTCTCGCTGCAGAGTGGGAAATGTTGAAGGATCTGTGTAAGAAAACGGGCCAAACTTTCGTGCAAAGTGATATGCAAGATGTGTGCGTACGGCTACTTCAACACGTTCTACTGCATCCATGACGAGCATCCGCAATCGACGGTCAAAAATATAATGATGCCAAACTTTATCCAATGTCGTTCCGACACGAAATGTGGTGTCGTTTTCCCGGAACGGATAGAGATAACCACTGAGGCGGTAGTAGTTAACTGTCTGTAACCGTTGAATGAGTTCGGCGCGGTTTGCAATAAGACCGCGTGAGATGAGAAGGTCTGCTTGTTGCTCAAAGGTGAGCGGCGGTTTAGTGTATTCCATAAAAAGAAAAACCCACCGATTTACGCTTGCAAGCAGAGGCGCGGCGGGTATGCTGACGTAATAGTACACATTCTTTGCCTTAATGTCAAACTCGGGTAGTGTCTCAATTTCAATGTACTCGTCATGCCCGAATATTTCCTGTCGGCAACTATAAATGGATTCTTGCTAGAAACCTATGAGAATGACGATTTTCCTGTAATACAAAAATCCCGCCACAGCGGACGGGATCACTTACATCTCAACTACTCAAGGCCTCAGAACGGATTGTCATCCGATGTGAATTCACACAGAAATCAGACACCTTGAAGGTGTCAGACATCTCCTCCCTCATTTCATCAACACCATCTTCTTCGTTTCGGCAAACAACCGTTCGCCGTTGCTCATGACGGTGATCTTGTAGAAATAGACGCCGCTTGCCACGACAGCGCCTGACTCATCTTTTCCGTCCCAATCGAGACTGTATGTTCCTATCGATTGGAATTCATTCCTCAATGTCCGTACGCGCTGTCCGAGAATGTTATAGATCGCAACGGAAACATCGCCGCTGTGCCCGAGCGTGTATTGGATGAGCGTCGTCGGATTGAACGGATTGGGATAATTTTGCCGGAGCGCAAAATTTTGCGGTACCAGTGGAATGCCGCCGGTATTCTCTTCAATAAATGAATTCTTACCGACCACAAGCCGGAAGGAGCGGCGTGACTCATTCTTCCCCATCGTAAATTCATACTCAATTGCATTGACAACACGCTGCGCGATCTCAGACTGTTTGTCAATGATGAATACTTCAAAGTCCTGCGGAAGATTTCCCAGTGATACAAGCGATAATTTTACTTTCGATTGTTTCTTTGCTGTTGTCACGTCAAAATCCCAGTACTCACCATTCTCGTTCACCGGTCGGATATCCACGGCGTAATGTCCGGAATTCTTTTTCCATTCCTCATTGTTGAATCGAACGATCACATAATCGGTCGGTGTTGCCGGCGGCTCGAAGATGTCGCTTGCATCGAATTCGCGTTTTGCGTTCTTCGCAACTCCCGCATAATTGATCTCATCACTCGACCTTCCCGAATATGCCGCGATCGAAATGCGCCATTCATTTTCACCGTACGATTGTACCAGGGTAGATTTCGGCAGCGGCGATGTTGATATATCCATCGGATTGATGTAGATCGTCACACTGTCTGCAGAAAAATTCTTCACAAAGTATCCGGTGAACGGTTCCAGCGCAAGCGACTCGGGAATGAATGTCGTACCGTTGTATGTCCACGCGACAGTTTGCACCGAATCTCCTTTGCGTGAATTGTTCCAGCTGACCTTGTACGGGAACGGATTGCCGATCATCGAATAACCGGGACCAATGGTGATCGGGAAGAAATCCTGCGCCGCCGTGATCGTTGCGCTGCCGAAATTGAGATTGAACTGACCCCGCGTGATCAGCCAGTATGCTT
>JACPGG010000200.1 GCA_016182545.1 Ignavibacteriales bacterium | reverse complement strand
GGTATCTGATATCTGATCTCTGTGCTTGGGTTGAACGGATTGGGAAAATTCTGGTGCAATACAAATGTGGTCGGGGAAGAATGAGATTCATCAGGAACGGAAAGAGTTTGACCGGTCAATTCCATATCCATCCAATCGATACGATCTTTTATCCATTTCTTTGCGTAGGTGATCTCGTTCGCGTACGTTCCGCCGACATACGCATTGGGCCATACATACTGATTCAGGATGGGCCACTTGACAAAATTGCGCTGCTGTGCTTCGTCAATCAGCGTTACAATCGAATCCATAAAGCTGTACACTCTCGTCAATGCCAGCGTATTTTGACGCAATGCCGTCCAGCGCAACTGTACCTTCTGTATAAAAAGAGAATCCTGGTACAATTTTTTCCACCAGAACGGGACTTGAAAATTATCGATGGTCATAAATGAAGCATTGGATGTCAGGTATATCAACTGCCATCCCTCAATGATCGACGCATCGTAATAATCGCAGTTGCCAAATCCATGGTTAAAATCCCAGTACGGACCGAGGACCAGCTTACCCCCTTTGGTATCTTTATCCTTGTACATGAATGCGCTCAGGCGGTACGCATCGACATTTTTCGTCAGTTCATTGACGAGGAAAAAATCCACGGCAGAAGCTACGTCAAGATATTTTGAATATCCGTTCACCGTATCGTCGTACGTCGGCGAAAACATGTTGGCTTCAAACGTAAGGATAAAATTTTGAATGTAAGATTTCTGCGTCTCGGTGATGTCTTCCGGTTTTGGATAGTGATATTGATACAAGATCTTCTTTAATGACCCCGGCTGCGGCGGAAAATTCGAATTCCACCCGTCGTTATCGCTGCCATCCAGTTTATCTATCTTGAGAATATACCCTCCCGTCAAGGCATCGCCGCTTACCGCCGATGTATCGAGTTTCGAGACATTCACCCGGTTCTTGTCCCGCTTGATCTTCTCGAACAACATGTAGACACCCCAGTACTCTCCGTTGAGCACGAGTTCACAGTATCTGGTCCGGCTGGCGTACCTTCCGATGCCGTTCGACATCCAGTACGTAATGACATCACGCATCAGTGTTTTGTCGTTGTATTGTGCCGACAGGATCCAGTCGCTTTCGTCGGGCATACCGAGAAGCGAAACCTTAATATCTTCGCCGCTCGTATCGCGCGTCTCAAAGCCGTACTGTTTTTTGGGAAACATTTGAGAAGAAGAGCCCCGAATTTCAATTCCGATTTTGCCGTTGTAGTTGTACGCAGTGTCGGTAAGATTGTTCCTCTTCCCTTCGCCGTTGTCGATGATCCTCATGTCAACGGTGATCTTCGGTTCGTTGACGATCGTCTGCCCGTGGGTGTCAATGACGACGATCGGAAGGTTGGAAGAGGTGAATGTCTGGGCGTTGAGAGAAAGGACAAACGTCCAGAAGATGATGAATGCACATAGTAGATTTTTCATGGTATATCTTTTTTTTGTCATTGGATCTATCATTGAATTGTAAACTTCTGTGTTCCTTGTTTTACCTGCAAAACTTTTTGCACTCTGCCATTCACCGAAACGGTCAACTCGAACGGCATATTGGCAACCAGATGAACCTCCGCCGGCTCCGCCACGCTCGCCCGTTTCTGGCAAATAAGCGTTGCAGTCACCTCGCCGAATTTCAACTGTTCGATGCCGTGCCGGTCGATCCGGCTGATATGCCACATCAGTTTTCTATCCGCACCACTGGGGCGAAAGCCGAGAATATTTTCGATCAGTAATTCGATCGGACCGCATCCTGTCCAGCCGACGAAATCATTTTTAGACGGGCTGCCGCGCATCATCAGTTCGGGAGAATAATTTTCCCAGAGCGTGCCGGTTTTCTTATAGACTTCATACAAACCATCGAGATATTTTTCCGTCGCAACGGTGGCAAACTCGTTGACTGTGTACTCATTTTGATCCCCGCGGAGAGAACCGAACCGATCCAATCCTTTGATGATCATGACATTCGTCGGCGCCCAGACGCCGCCGAGCCAGTACTGCCCGTCCGGTTTGTACTCTTTCTCGTCGGCAGCAAGTGTTGGAAATGGGATAGGACGCCAGAACGATTTCGGATCTTTCAGATGTGCAACAAGCCGCACCGCCTGTTTCTCGTCTGCAACACCGGCAAGCATCGGCCAGAACCCGGCAACACATTTCAGTTTCTGTTGTACGTTATTATCGTCCACATTGTAATAGAAACCATCCGCCTCGTTCCACATCAATTGATTGATCTGTTTCGAGATGTCATTCGCCAGTGCTTCGTATTTTTTCGCTTCGTCAAGCTGCTTCACTTCCGTGCACATGAATGCAAGGTTGCGATAGAAGAGGACCATTTGCGACGACATATCGACCCATCCGGAACCTTGCAGCGGCATATTGTCCATACCGGAACCGAGTCCGGTGTTCCAGTACAATCCGTGTTTCGTATTCTCTTTTTTGCGGTACTTCTCCAGCCACTCGGCATATTTCTTCAACGGCGGCAGGACAGATTCGAATCGCGATTTATCTCCCGTTACTTTGTACGATTCAACTTCTGCCCACGAAAACAGCGGGGGATTAATGGTATGTTCATTCCCGACGAAACGATAGCACATCCCGTCCGTTTCCTGAATTTCGCGGCAGATGTATCCGTTCTCAAACTGCCGGCAGTAGAAATTGTCAAGCGACTGGATAGCGGGAAAGATCGAATGTCCATACCGGGCGAACATCAGCATGAAGATCGTATCCCATTGGAACACGCTGATCGAAAACGCTTCGTCGATGAAGTTCGAGACGAACGGCGAACCTTGCGGCGGCTTTTTGAAGTGATCGAACGCCAGTGACCATGCTTTCCAATACAGTTCTACATACTCCGGTTTGGAATCGAGAATAGGCGAAGGGAGTTTTGCACGGTGCTCTTTAAATATCGGAATGGGCGCTTCGGTGTAACTCTTCTTTGAAAAATAAATTCCACGTTTGCCGGTGTCTTCATACTGCGCATTCAGTACAGTTATAAATAAAAATAGAATACTGATAACACTCATGAAGCGGATCGTAAGCGAAACCTTCACCATACATCCTCCATTTTTTGTTCCTCAAAATTCCAATCCTAATGGATCAATAAACTTCACTCCGGAAATTGAAACTTGCATCTTGTTTGTTATTTGATGCTTGTTATTTGGAAATTCGATGTACTTTCAGCCCCAGTGCCTTGATATATCCATCATTCACGACGCAATTTTTGAATGTACAATTCTCAAGATAGTCGGAGAATGCTTTCTTGATCACCTCATGGTGCGGCTTTGCGTCGCGGATATCCTTGTACGACGTGCGCGGCTTGTTCGCGTAGGTGATGACAGAATCCCACTCGGCTGTCCGTTTGACAGACACAATGTTGCTCGTCGCATCCATCTTCTTGTAGGGCCAGAAGCACCAGCCGAAATTATTCTTCTCGTTCAATCGCCGCCATGCATCGATCCATTGATCGCTGTTCTCTCCCGACTCACCCATCCAGATCGGCACATCATATTTCTTCATGAAATCCGCGAACTCCTGCACCATTGCCTGCGTCGTATCACACCAGTAGCGATGGTACGTATAGACTATCTTCTTGTCGAACGGGGGACCAAAGACGGAGAAGTTGCCGTTCCACTGCGCGCCTCCGAGAAAAACGATGTGGTTTGTATCGACTTCACGCACGGCAGCAGTGATCCTTTTATAGAACGGTTCGAGTTTATGATTGAACTTCGAAGCATCGAAGTACGTGGCGATCGGTTCGTTCAGGAAATCGTACCCGATGACGATCGTTTCGTTGGCATACCGCATCGCGATTTCTTTCCAGAGATCAACAGTTAACTGCTGCGCTTCTTCACTCTCAAATAAAAACGGATACCCGTAACTGTCGTCGATATTGTCCCCGGTCTGTCCGCCGGGTGCGCAATGCATATCGAGAATGACATACAGATTCTCCTCCTTACACCATTTGATAACGCGATCGAGCATTTCGAATCCGGGACCGGCAAACCGGGTGTCGTGGTCTTCTGAGACAAACAACCTGTAATTGAACGGCACGCGGATAGAATTCAATCCGATCTTTTTGATGTACGCGATATCTTCTTTTGTGATGTAATTGTCGCGGTACTGTTTCCAGAATTTCTTCGTCTCTTCCGGTCCGAGCAGTTGGTTGAATGTCTCATTGATGCGTTGCGGAGAGTTCGTATGCGTGAACTTGAACATGTATCCTTCCGGCACAAGCCAGTTGCCGAGGTTGATCCCGCGAAGCAGTATCGGTTTACCGTCCGGCAATACAATGTGCTCCCCTTTGGTTGAAACAAATTTCTGTTGCGCAACGAGCGTTGAAAGTGTGAGCAGAACAACCGCAACAATTCGATTCATGATAGGTTCCTTTTATTCAGTTTTCTCGTACACGCGCACATACTCGACAACCATACGTTGCGGGAACGATGTGGATGCATTAGGATTTCCGGGCCAGTTGCCGCCGACGGCAACATTGAGCAACAGGTGAAATCTCTTGTCGAACGGTTTTCCTTTCGCAGTGGAAAAATATTTCACGCCGTCAACGAACCATTGAAAACCGGTTGAATCCCATACGACGGCGAACGTGTGAAAATCTTCACAAAAATTTCCCCCGGACAATTTGTACGACCCGCCGCTCTTTTGATTGTTGGGCCACGCCGGACCAAAATGGATCGTTCCGTACACGCGATCGATCTCGTGTCCCAGCATCTCCATGATGTCGATCTCACCGCTCAGGGGCCAACCGCCGTATTCCCAGTCTGTCGGCAGCATCCAGATCGCGGGCCATATTCCCTGTCCGCAGGGAAGTTTTGCGCGCACCTCGAACCGTCCGTAGGTCCACTCGCCTCTCCACTGCGTCCTCATTCGAGCGGAAGTATACTTCTTACCGAGATAATTCTCTTCGCGTGCTTCAATTACCAGTTTGCCGGTGTCGATGTACGAATTTTCTTTCCGCGCTGTGTAGTACTGAAGTTCATTGTTACCGCCGCCGTCGCCGTTCACTTCGTACTCCCATTTGTTTGGATCGACCGTCGTGCCGGTGAATTCATCGTTCCACACAAGTTTCCATCCCGGAATCGTCGGGATAGAATCCTGTGAAACGGGAGGATCGGTGATCGCTGCGTCTTCGATCTTTTTGCATCCCGGACCGGAAGACAAATAAAAAAAGAGCATGAATGTAATAACGTTGATCATAAATTTCATTGATGTGAAAATATTATTTCCAGTTACGTTGAAACATCTCGTACGCTTTCCGCGCTCTCCATTCGTCAAGACCGTCGTTATCCGCATCGGGAGTGACTGCAATGATTCCCCACCATTCTTCATTCGAGTATCCGTCGGGATGCGCGTTGGTGGGATACCCGCCGAAATCATGGCTGTTCGCATCACCCGCTTTCCACCATTCGTCAGTAAACTCAAACACCGTTGCGCCGATGCAGACATCGCTTGCAGAGCGGATCTGCGCCCAATTGGTGCTGTCAAAATACGCTTGCACAGGTTCGTGTTCGGTTTTGGAAATATCGTTGAGCGCATCAATGCCGAATTCGGTGATAACGATCGGCTTTGCAGATTTGGTACGGTATGACGAAAAGAACGACGTAAAATTCTGCTCATAGGCATTGCTCGCCCACAGATCAATGTACGTCAATGAAGCATCATTTGCATTCATTGCCGTGCTGCCGATGTTATACAGATTCCCGTTGCTGACGCAGACAGGGTGAAACATCTCTCCCTCCACTTTGTAAGCCGCTACTGCCATTTCCTGTGCCAGCGAATACCAGTACGGGCTGTTGCCGTTGTTCGGTGCGGATGAATAATTCTGCTCGTTGCCGATATTCCACATCAGCACGCCGGGGTACTCTTTCAGGTCGAGCACCATCGTCGCAAAATCATCGATAATCGTTTGCCGGACCTCTGAAACCGAGAGGTCGAGATCAAGATTCACCCAAAAACTGACGATGACGCGGATATCATTTTTCCCGGCTTGCTGCAAGAAATATTTATCGACACCGGAATATGTGCGGGCAGTATTCGCGTTCAGGTTTTTCAGCCAGAGGATACTGCGGTCATACACCTCTTTCGTCCACGGTTTGCCCCCGATCGGCGCAGGAGAGAATGCAACACCTTTAACAACAAATTCTTCATACGTACCGTTGCGGTCGAAATCCGCTTCCAATTTTTTATTGTTGATGCGCACGACGCCCGTACTCAGCGGTTTCATTGCGGGAACGTTGTATGTTTTACGCTTCATAACAGGATTCATTGTTGACGTTCCATTGATCGGATCGGGAACATCGGCGTCATAGTTTTCAAATCCGATCTTTTCGATCCGTATGCGATGTTTGACTGCCGAAAACCCGGTGAGGTAGAAGAATCCGCCCGCATCGGTTAACTTTGATTCAAACGCAGGATCGGTGAGGAGGGATATTTTAGCATTTGCAACGGCAGCTCCGTTCTCATCCTTCACTTGACCGGAAATAATGGTCGGACTTTTTACTGTATCGTCTTCAGCCGGATTGCATCCTGCGCAAATGGAGAAGAATAATAGTGCGCCCGGAAAATATGTGCGAATAGATTTCATGTCGAGGGATACTACGTCCTGAGCATATGAACGAGAGACGAATGATCGTCTCTCGTCCGGACGGCGATCAATTGTGGCGTGAACCGATAAAACCGTAGTACACGATGTACAAATAACAGACTGCGGGAAGTATGAACGCCGTTTGTATCCCATATGTATCAGCCAACGCACCCTGTGCAACGGGAATAACAGCACCGCCGACGATCGCCATGATCAAAACACTGGATCCCTGACTCGTCAATTTTCCGAGTCCGTCAATGCCCAACGTAAAGATCGTGGGGAACATTATGGAATTAAATAATCCGACACTTAATATTGTCCACATCGCAATATGGCCCGTGGTAAAGACCGTTGTGAAGACTAGACCGCACGTGATGAGTGCAAAAATGCCGAGCAATTTTCCCGCGTTGATCTTTTGCAGCAAAGCGGAACCGATAAACCGTCCGACCATTGCCCCTCCCCAGTAATACGAGACGAATCCTGCCGCTGCCGCTTCTTTCAATCCTGCGATCTCCGGCTGACCGAAAAAGTTCACGAGAAAGCTCCCGATGGAAACTTCAGCCCCGACGTAAAGAAAAATTCCTACCGCACCCAGCACCAGATGCCGATGCTTCAATGCATCCTTCAACTTGCCCGCTTTTGCGTGATGGTCTTCGACCGCAGCAATGACGGGAAGTTTGAACTTTGCCATTGCGAATGCCAGAACAAGAAGTGCAATGCCGAGACCGACATACGGAACCTGTACGGACGACGCCTCCAACAGCCTGTATGCCTGCAACTGCTCCGGATTCAATGCGTGCATCTCATCAAGCGTCAACATCGTCGTTGTCAGGATGAATAATCCGCCGAAGTACGGTGCGACCGTAGTGCCGAGCGAATTGAATGCCTGGGTCAAGTTCAACCTGCTCGATGCTGTTTCCGATTTGCCGAGTACCGCAACATACGGATTCGCGGCAACCTGCAGCAGGGTGATCCCCGATGCGAGTACGAAGAGTGCCGTGAGGAATAGCGGATATGATGGAACGCTTGCTGCCGGATAAAAAAGGAATGTCCCCACTCCGGCGGTCAGCAATCCGATCACGATCCCTTTTTGATATCCGAACAGGTTGATGATCTTTCCTGAAGGGATCGACATGATGAAGTACGCTGTGAAGAATGTGAACTGGATCAGCATGACCTGTGTGTAATTAAGATCGAAGACCGCTTTCAAATGCGGCACGAGGATGTCGTTCAGGCATGTGAGGAATCCCCACATGAAAAAAAGCATCGTCACGACAGCGAGCGGAATCTTGAAGTTTCCCCCTTGTGATGCGTCGATATGCGTTTCGATTGATGGAGCTGTGGATGCCATAAAATTCCTATTGATAAGGTGAATGATTACTGAATCTGTTTATACACACGTACCCAATCGACATAGACGGAGCACGGAAATTTCGCTTCCGGTACGATCGCTCCGCCATATGTCCTGTTATCGTTCCCACCGACACCTGCACTGAGTATGATGAAGAAGGAATGTTCGAACGGATGCCATTCGTTGAAATGATTCGAGTATTCCGAAATCTGTGTCCGCTTTCCGTTGATGCTTATTTTCCCCTCTTCATCCTGACCATCGGTTACTCCATTATCGAACGCTGCACCGTCATTGAAGTAGTGAATGTGATACACACTGCCGTCGATGAAGAATTCCATCCTGTCTGCAAGCCACTCAATCCCGTAGATATGGAACTTCCCGCTTCCCGCACTCGTGTCCCCTGCTTGCGGAACATATCCCTCGTATGTCGGGTTCGTAACGGGTACATCCTGCGAATGGTACGTGTAGTAAGCCCCCTTGTGCCCGTGATTCCACTCTGCGTATTGATTGTTGTTCCACGACCATGCGTAGTGAACGCTTCCGAGATTGTGATACGGCAACGAACCGACATACTCCATAATATCCACCTCTCCCCCTTGTGGCCACATAATGTTCGTTTGATCGGCAGGTTTTTCTGCAGGCATCAGCCAGAATGCAAATCCTTGTCCTTTGTATCGGATATCGTTCGCCCAGATCCTTGCCACTAATTTATATCCCGGTCCCCACGAACCTTTACCGCTCGTATTGATTCTGCCGCTCGTATAGTTTCTATCGATATAATTTTCTTTGCGGGTGGTTATCGCAAGGCAGCCCCCCTCTGCATCCGGTAGATCATTCACGATGCTCACATTTTCTTTTCTGTCGGTGGCTCTGTCGATCTGTCCCGTACCAAAATCTCCGTTCACGCCGGTACCGGTCTCGTAGTTCCATTTCGTAAGATCGAGCGAAGTGCCGTTAAATTCGTCGTTCCAGACCAATTCATACGTGCCGGAACTTTGAGGCGGATTCTTATCTTCCGGTGGATCCTCAACGGGACTTTTACATCCCGCTGAGGATACAATAACAACAAAATAGAACAACAGTATTGCGTTTACACCACACATCAGTTCATCGCTTTATCCGCAGCATATGTCAGTCCATAGCCGTACGGGAAGAGCGGATCGTAATTCTTATCGCCGATGTTGATCGGTATCTGCTGCATATTCTTCGGCCATGAATGAGGAAGTTTTCCCGTCGGCGCGTAATCGCCGAACAGCACATCTGCAATTCCCTGACCTTCTGTACCGGGGAGCCATGCTGCGATGAATGCGTTGCTCTTATCGAGAGTCGAATTGACTATCATCGGGCGTCCCGAAAGAAGGACGACAATAACCGGAATTCCTTTAGCTTTCAGTCTCTCCACCATCGCATGATCGTCAGACGACAGGGTCAGATCGTCGCGGTCGCCGAACATTTCGGCGTACGGCTCTTCGCCGACCACAACGATTGCAACATCGCCGCTGTCTGCGCCGCTGCCGTCGACCGAATATTTCACAGTCGTCTCTTTGGAAACGGTATTTTTAACCCCCTGTAATATTGTTGTACCGCCGGAAAGGATGTTTCCTTTTTTCCCTTGCCAGATGATCGTCCAGCCGCCGCATTGTACGCCGATATCGTCCGCACTTTTTCCCGCAACGAGAATGCTCTTTGCATTCTTCGAGAGCGGCAATGCATTCTTTTCATTCTTCAACAAGACAAGCGACTGACGTACCGCTTCGCGCGCAACGCTGCGATTCTCCTGTGAGCCGACAGTCGCGGCACGTGATCTGGCAACAAACGGATTCTCGAATAATCCCATCTCGAATTTCACTTTCACGATACGGCGGACCGCATCATCGATCCTCGACATCTCAACTTTCTTTTCTTTCACCAATTCTTTTAGCAACCGCATAAAATCGATATAGCTGTTCTGTTGTCCCGGACCATTGGGGATCATAATGAGGTCAAGACCAGCGTTGATCGATTGTTGAATATTGTCTTTATAGTCGCCGGAGAGCTGATCGATCGCCGCCCAATCGGAAACGAGGAACCCGTCGAACTTCAATTCACCTTTTAAGACATTCGTCAACAGATATTTGTGGCCGTGCATCTTGTTGCCATTCCAGCTGTTGAACGAGACCATGATCGATTTTGCACCCGCTTTCATTGCTTCAACATAGCCGGGCAGATGGAGTCTGCGCAATGATGCTTCGTCGAGCGTCGTCTCCCCCTGGTCGTCGCCGTTCACCGTGCCGCCGTCGCCGATGAAATGCTTGACACATGCCAGGACGGAATTCTGATCGGACAAAGACGCACCCTGAATTCCTTTTACATACGCGACACCCAGTTGCGCAACCAGCTCCGGATCTTCACCGTAGCTTTCATACGTTCTTCCCCATCGTTCATTGCGGGCAACTGCAACGCACGGTGCAAATGTCCAGTGGATACCGGTCGCTTTGATTTCTTTCCCGGTCACCAGTGCAACCTGTTCGACCAATTGAGGGTTGCGTGTTGCGCCCAAGCCGACGTTGTGAGGAAAGATCACCGCACCGTCAACATTATTGTGTCCATGTACAGCATCGATGCCGAACAGGATCGGGATCTTCAGTCGTGTTTTTTGGGAGAGACGCTGCAGCGAATCGTACACATCCGACCATCCTTGCGGGGTGATGTCCTTTACTTCGGAATCCCCGCCCCAGAGAATCGAACCGAATGAATATTTGACGATATCCGAACCGGTGTTCCGTATCGCGTTGTAATCCGGCTGCGTCATTTGCGCGATCTTTTCGTCAAGGGTCATCTGCTTTATAAGCGCGTTGACCTTTGAATCGATATCCGTTCGTTTACTGTGCTGTGCAACAATGAACGAACAAAGGAAGAGGGAAGCGAAAAAGAGAGAGAGCGTCTTCATGGCGAGAGTATCCTTTACTATAAAGAGAGGAAAAATCTATTTCTATTGGACAAGAACCAATTTCTTAAATGTTTTTTGGGAACGGCCTTCCACAACGTAATATTACACACCTGACGCAAGTTGCTTTCCGTCGGCATCTTTTGCATCCCAGGAAAAATAATGTTGTCCCGCTGAAACGGAACCGACGGGAATCTCCGATACCATTCTGCCGAGCGTATCATAGAACCGAATGGCGATATGATCCGATGAGGTAAACTCCGCAGGAATGATCGTCGAACCATTGAACGGATTCGGAAAATTCTGTCCGATGTTCCATTGATTCGGGGCGGGATCAAAAAGATCATTGATTCCGCTCTGCAACGGAATGATCTGAATGCCGTTCAACACGCCGTAATCTAGCGCAGCCATAAAATGGATATCAAGGATCCCTTCGGTCACAACAACATTTTGGACGATCCGTTGATACACTTTCGATTTGCCGACTTTTGCATAGAGATCGAGATTCGTTTCGACAGTTTTCCCCTGCACAGCAACACTGAAGATCCGTTTACCGGTTTG